>JBFEXY010000053.1:0-11412 GCA_041562415.1 Woeseiaceae bacterium | reverse complement strand
TAAGTTCGTGGCTGATGGTCTCGGCCTCGCGCGTCATCCCGTCATGCACAACGACTTCGTGCTCGTGGGGCCTGCTGCCGATCCCGCCGGCATTCGCGGGATGGCTGACGTTGCGGTGGCGCTGCGGCGCATCGGCGACAGCGAACAGGTCTTCGTTTCCCGGGGTGATGACAGCGGGACGCATAAGAAGGAGCTTGAGCTTTGGCGAGCGGCGGCCTTCGATCCGCGCCCCGCCAGCGGTGCCTGGTACCGTGAGTCGGGATCGGGTATGGGGACGACGCTCAACACGGCGAGCGCGATGGGCGGCTATACGCTGACTGATCGTGCGAGCTGGGTGAGCTTCGGCAACAAAGCCGGTCTGCAACTTCTCGTGGAAGGCGATACGCGCATGCACAATCCGTACAGCATTATCGTTGTTAATCCCGCACGGCACCCACACGTGCACGCAGTCGAGGCGCAGGCTTTCGCCGACTGGCTGACTGCCGCAGGGGGTCAGCAGGCAATCGCCGCCTATCGTGTGGATGGCCAGCAACTTTTTTTCCCGGATGCGGTCGCGACCAGCGGCATAGCAGGCGCAGACTAATTTGAGTCCGGCAGACGTCGCTGCTCGTGACCAGGTAACCGGCGTAATCCTCGCCGGCGGCAAGGCGACGCGCATGGGTGGCGTCGACAAGGGACTGGTACCTATCGGCGGCCGGCCCATGGTTGCCTGGGTGATCGACGCGCTGCGCCCCCAGGTATCGGACGTGCTGATCAACGCAAACCGGAGCCGGGAGCGTTACGACGAATTTGCGTGCGCCGTGGTAGACGATGGGGACGACGAATTTCGGGGCCCGTTAGCGGGCGTGGCCAGCGGAATGCGGGTCGCGCGAACGCCGTATATCGCGGTCGTGCCCTGCGACTCCCCGCTTATCGGCGGCGAGCTCGTACAGCGACTGTATGCCGCGGTAGCGTCATCCGGGTCGCCCATAGCGGCCGCCCATGATGGCGAGCGGCTGCAACCCGTGTTTGCAATGCTGTCCTGCGATCTGCTGGACGACCTGGCTGGTTATCTCGACGACGGAGAGCGTAAGATCGACCGTTGGTATGACCGACACGGGTACGTGAAAGTAGATTTCAGCGATGTGGCGGAGTGGTTCGCGAACATCAATGCACCCGGCGACCAGCGGGCACTCGAAAAAGTGCTCGCGCGACGTGACCGGTCCTGAATAAAGACAGGCGGATATGAGTAGCAAGACCAACGTCGATTGTTGCGCTGACGGCCATGACGCCCCGGCGCTGAAACTCAGCGAAGCATTGAGCCGCATTCTGGCCGAGGTGCAACCTGTCTGCGGCGGTGAAACGCTGGCCGTGCGCAATGCACTTTGCAGGGTGCTTTCCGCCGACGTCGTGTCGAAAATCAACGTGCCGTCACACACCAACTCGGCCATGGACGGTTATGCGGTCATCGGCGCCGATCTCCCGACCGACGGCGAGATCCGCCTGGAGGTCATCGGGACGTCCGCGGCGGGAAGACCGTTTGCCGGGGCGGTGGCATCGGGCCAGTGCGCACGCATCATGACCGGTGCGCCGATGCCAGCGGGAACAGACACCGTCGTGATGCAGGAGAACGTCGTACGCCAGGGCGATGCGGCGATCATAGGCGCCGGGCAAAAACCCGGCCAGCACGTTCGCCAGGCCGGTGAAGACATTGCCGCGGGAAATGTTGCGCTCCGCGCCGGCACGCGCCTGATGCCGGCAGAAATCGGGATCCTCGGATCACTTGGTGTCGGCGAGGTCAGCGTAAGGCGTCGTCCCAGAGTCGCGTTCTTCTCGACGGGAGACGAACTCAGGAGCATCGGTGAGCCGCTTGGTGAGGGCCAGATTTACGACAGCAACCGCTACACGATTTTCGGCATGCTGATACGCCTCGGTGTCGAGCCGCTCGACATGGGGGTCATCCGCGATGACCGCGATGCGGTCGAGCAGGCGTTCGGGAAAGCGGCTGCCGAAGCCGACGCGATCGTCACCTCGGGTGGCGTCTCCGTCGGGGACGCCGACTACGTGGCCGAGACGCTGCAACGCACCGGCACCGTGGGTTTCTGGAAAGTGGCCATGAAGCCGGGACGGCCACTCGCTTTCGGCCGCATCGGCGATGCCTTGTTTTTCGGCCTGCCGGGCAACCCCAATTCGGTCATGGCGACGTTCTACCAGCTCGTGCAGCCGGCGTTGCAGGCCCTCGCGGGCATGCCGAATCCCGAGCCGCCATTCACGATGCCGGCCATATCCGCATCCGCGCTGCGCAAGAAGCCCGGGCGCCGCGAATTCCAGCGCGGCGTGCTCTCGCGTTCCGACGACGGACGGCTGATCGTGTACAAAACGGGCCACCAGGGATCCGGCGTCCTGAGTTCCATGGCCGCCGCTAATTGCTTTATCGTATTACCCGAAGACTCGGGCCCCGTGTCCGAGGGTGACGAGGTGGCGGTACAGCCGTTCGCCGCATTCGTCTGAGCGACTGAGCGAGCGACATTCAAACAGCGAGCCCCACATGAGCAAAAACCCCAAAAAGCGCGAATTCGTTGCGCTGAATATCGCGGTACTGACGGTGTCCGACAGCCGCACGGAAGAGACCGACAAGTCGGGCAAGCTGCTGGTCGGCAGGCTCACCGACGCCGGTCACCAGCTCGCCGAAAAGACGATCGTGCCTGATGATGTGTACACGATCCGCGCCGTGGTGGCCGGCTGGATTGCGGCCGCCGATGTCGACGTAGTGATCACGACCGGGGGCACAGGAGTGACCGGGCGCGACGGCACGCCCGAAGCTGTGAGCCCGCTTCTGGACAAAACCATCGACGGCTTCGGCGAAACCTTCCGCACGATCTCGTATCAACAGATCAGGACGTCGACGATCCAGTCGCGCGCACTCGCGGGCGTGGCCAATGGGACCTACGTCTTTTGTGTACCGGGATCGACGGGCGCCTGCGCCACGGCCTGGGATGAACTGATCAGTGCACAGCTCGACATACGCACGCGGCCATGCAATCTCGCCGAGCTGATGCCTCGACTCCTAGAGAAGTGACCGCCCTGCTCGCGGCGTTGATGCGATGATGCTGCTGGTCGGTACGGCGAAGGGGTTGTTCCGCGTTACCCGGGAGGCCGTGGACGACCAGTGGCAGATCGACGGGCCGCACCTTCCCGGTTACGCCGTGCTGCACACGCTGCAGGCGCCGGACGGCAGGCTGTACGCTGCGACCTCGCACAAGATCTGGGGTGCACATATTTATACGAGCGAGGACCACGGCGCATCCTGGACCTCGCTCGAGGCGGTGCCGCAACATCCGCCGCCGACGGGCCGGGGAGCGACCAGGGCCATCTGGTACCTGGCGCTTGCCGGCGAGACCCTGTTTGCGGGGATCGACCCGGCCGGGCTTTTTCGCAGCGACAACGATGGCAGGAGCTGGCAGCCGGTCGACGGGCTCAACGAGCATCCGACCCGAGCGACGTGGGAGCCGTCGAAGGGATGCTTTGCGGTGCATTCGATTTACGTGGACAGCGTGCAGCCCGAAAACATCGTCGCGGCCGTTTCGGCCGGCGGCGTTTACCGTAGTGAAGACGGTGGCGAGACCTGGCAGCCGGCCAATGCGGGCGTACGCGCCGAGAACCTGCCCGAGCCCTTCCCCGAAACCGGTCACAACGTGCACCGTGTGATCATGCATCCACGTTTGCCGAGCCGCCTCTACCGGCAGTGTTACAACGGCACCTACCGCAGCGATGACGGTGGCCGCAGCTGGACGGAAATCACCGCAGGGCTGCCGAGTGATTTCGGCTACGGGATCGTGGCCGATCCGAACGACCCGGACACGGTGTTCCAGATCCCTGAGTCGAGTGCGCACCTGCGTGCGCCCGTGGACGGCATATTGCGCGTCTACCGCAGCCGCGACGGCGGAGGAACGTGGGAATCGGCGAGCGCCGGCCTGCCAGCGGAACATGTCTATGTTACGGTCCTCAGGGAAGCGATGGACGTAGATTCCCGCAAGCCTTGCGGCGTCTATTTCGGGACGTCCGGCGGCCAGCTGTTTGCCAGCGCCGATGCCGGCGCTGGCTGGGGCGTGCTTGCGAGCTACCTGCCGCGCGTACTGAGCGTGAAAGCCGTGGCAGGCGTGCCTGAATGACGGCCCTTATCGATGCCCTGGGGGCTCGCGAAGGCGTCGTTTGTGCCGTGGGCGCGGGCGGCAAGAAATCGATCCTGTACCAACTGGCGCGCGAGCATCCCGGCCGGGTGGCGCTGACCGCGACGGTACACACCACCGAATTTCCTGCCGACCTCGCGGTGCAACAAATCGTCGACGATGATGCGAGGCTCCAGGACAGGGTCAGGGCCGCTGATCCGTCCCGTTCCGTCGCCTACGCGTGTCCGTCAGACAAGCCGGGCCGGCACGCAGGCGTTTCCCCGGAAACGATCCGGGCGATCCACGATGGAGGCGGGTTTGCGGCAACCTATGTCAAGGCCGACGGGGCGCGCATGCGATGGATCAAAGCGCCGTCGCCGGACGAACCGATCTTCGTGCCGGGGGCCGATCTGGTGATCCCGGTAGTATCGGCACGTGCGATCGGCGAGCCGTTGAGCGAGCGGGTGGCGCATCGTGTCGAGCGGGTTGCAGCCGCTACGGGCGTCGCGCCGGGTGAGACGCTGACGCCCGAGACGGTGGGGCGGCTGCTCGCCAGCGAGCAAGGCTCGCTGCAGTTCACGGCCGGCGCGCGTGTTGCGCCGGTAATAAACATGGTCGACAATGAACAACAAGAAGAAATAGCGCGAGCCGCAGCCAGTGCGGCGATCGCGATGACATCACGCTTTGATCGCGTGGTGCTCTGTTGTTTGCGACGATCAGAGGGGTCGGTCGTTGCCGTGGTGACCGGATGAGCAATATAACCGTACGCATACCTACGCCGCTTCGACCATTCGTCGATGATGCGCCGGTGCTCGACGCCGATGCCGACACCGTAGGGGCCGCACTGGAGCAGATCGGCGCGCGCCACCCCGGATTCCTGCAGCGCATCGTCGTGAGTGAAGGTGAGCTCCGGCCTTACGTCAATGTCTTCGTAGGGTCCGAAAATGTAAGGTCGTTTTCCGGGCTCGATACGCCTGTAAGGGACGGTGACGTTGTGAGCATCATCCCAGCGGTAGCGGGCGGTTGAATAAAAGCGTCAGACCATCGGGGAGTAAAGATATGCACGTGGCGGAAAATCATTTGCTCGACCGGATGAATCGTGGTCTGCGCGACTTGCGGATCTCCGTTACCGACCGCTGTAATTTCCGCTGCACCTATTGCATGCCGGAAGAAAAGTACCACCGCAATTTCCAGTTCCTGAAGACGAAGGAACGGCTGAATTTTGCCGAGATCGTACGTCTCGCCGGTCTGTTTACTTCGGCCGGCGTACGCAAGCTGCGGATCACCGGGGGAGAGCCCCTGCTGCGGCCGGCGCTCGGTGATCTCATCGGTGATCTTCGCGCTCTGCCGAATATCGAGGAGATCGCGCTGACGACCAACGGCATTCTGCTGGGACAGCACGCCGCGGGGCTCAAGGCCGCAGGCCTGGATCGCGTGACGGTCAGCCTCGATGCACTGGACGAAACGATTTTCGAACACATGAGCGGCGGGCGCCGTGGCCTTGGCCGGGTACTCGACGGTATCGATGCCGCGCTGGAAGCCGATCTCACGCCGATCAAGATCAACGCGGTAGTGCAGCGCGGCGTCAACGACGATAGCCTGATGCGGCTGCTCGAGCGGTTCCGCGGCACAGGCGTCATCGTGCGCATGATCGAGTACATGGATGTCGGCAACATCAACCACTGGCAGCAGTCGGATACCGTACCGTCCGCGGAATTGCGGGCTCGAGTCGGCGAGCGCTGGCCGCTGCGCGCAGAGCGCAGCAATTACGACGGTGAAGTGGCTACCCGCTACCTCTACGAAGACGGCAAGGGCGAGATCGGTTTCATCTCATCGGTGAGCGAACCGTTTTGTGGTAGCTGCCACCGCGCGCGCCTGTCGTCCGATGGCCAGCTATTCACCTGTCTGTTCGCCACCGGTGGAACGGACCTGCGACAGCCGTTGCGGGATGGCGCCACCGACGAAGAACTCTTCAGCATCATCCATCGCGTCTGGACGAGAAGGGCGGATCGCTATAGCGAACAGCGCGCCGAGTTGCTTCGTCGCGGGCGCGAGATACAGAAACCGGAGATGTACTACATCGGCGGATGAACCGGGCTGCTACGGATTGAATGCGTAGTGCAGCACGATGCCGACGAAGATCACCATGCCGATATGGCGGTTGTGCAGGAATGCTTCGAAGCAGCCTGCGGGCTGACGGTCGCGCGCGAGCCAAAGGTGATAGGCCATCAGCCCGGCTGATACGACGACTGAGCCGTAATACCACAGCCCGAGTCCGGCGCGCAGGCCGATGAGCACCAGGGCCATGATCATGACCAGCTGCAGGCCCGCAAGTACGAACAAGTCCATGTCGCCGAACAGGAGGGCGGTCGACTTGACGCCGACCTTGCGGTCGTCTTCCCGGTCGACCATCGCGTAGAACGTGTCGTAGATGACGGCCCAGACGAGCGTCGCGCCGAATACCAGCCAGGCCAGCTGCGGGGTGCTGCCCGTGTGCGCCGCGAACGCCATCGGTGCAGCCCAGCCGAATGCTGCGCCGAGGATGAACTGCGGTATCGATACGAAGCGCTTGAAGAACGGGTACGCAATCGTCAGCGCCGCGGCGACGACAGCAAGCATTTGCGCCGGCCGGTTCAACATCGTTGCGAGACCGACGGCGATGAAACCGAGTGCTGCAAACAGGGTCAACGCTTCCATTGGCAGCACCGCGCCGGATGCAATCGGCCGGGTTCGAGTGCGTTTGACATACGGGTCGATGTTGCGGTCGACATAGTCGTTGAGTACGCAGCCTGCGGAGCGCATGACGACGACACCGAGAACGAACACGACGAACAGGCCCGGGTCCGGATGACCGTCGCCGGCCAGCCATAGCGCCCACAGGGTCGGCCAGAGCAGCAACCAGATGCCGATGGGCCTGTCGAGACGCATCAGCTTGGCGTAATTGCGTAGCTGGGAAACGATATCGGGAGCGAAATTGCCGACCAGGAATTTCATCGACGCTAAAGTACCAGAAGCTTCACGGGGTGGGGCATTTTTGCGACCGCTTCTACACCTTGCCGTAACGACCCGCATTACCGAGCCAGCGGCGGATTATCGCCGAACTGCTCGCCGGAGCGTTGCGCGTGATGCGCCCCGCGACAAGCTGGACCTTGGGCATCAGCTCAGCGTCGCGAATGAGGTTGGCGATGCGATAGTCGGGCAGGCCCGTCTGGCGCGTGCCCAGCAGCTCGCCGGGGCCGCGCAGTTCGAGGTCGCGTTGCGCGACGACGAAGCCGTCGTTGGTATCGCGCAGCACGGCAAGACGTGTCTTCGCGGCCGCGCCCAGCGGTGGCTTGTAGACGAGCACACAGTGGCTCTGCGCAGCTCCGCGGCCGACCCGCCCGCGCAGCTGGTGCAATTGCGACAAGCCCATGCGCTCGGCATTCTCGATAATCATGAGGCTCGCGTTCGGCACGTCGACGCCGACCTCGATGACCGTTGTCGCCACGAGCAGCTGGATCAGGCCGTCCTTGAATGCGCGCATACCGCGCTCTTTTTCTGCGGGACGCATCCGGCCGTGTACGAGGCCGACGCGCAGCTCGGGCAATGCCGCCGTGAGCATTTCGTAGCTGGCTTCCGCCGCCTCGTAGTCAAGCACCTCTGACTCCTCGATCAACGGGCACACCCAGTAAGCCTGTTGTCCGGTCTCGCATGCGGCGCGAACACGCTCGATGATTTCCTCGCGGCGCGTTTCGGGGATTGCGACTGTCTTGACCGCCTGCCGGCCGGGGGGCAATTCATCGATGATGGAAACATCGAGATCCGCGTACGCGGCCATCGCGAGCGTGCGGGGAATGGGTGTCGCCGTCATGACGAGCTGGTGGGGATGACCTTCTTCACCGATACCTTTCTCTCGCAACGCCATGCGTTGATGTACGCCGAAACGATGTTGCTCATCGATGACGACGAGTCCGAGCTTGTGAAAGCTGACGCCTTCCTGGAACAACGCATGCGTGCCGACGACCAGCGGCGCGCTGCCGTCGGCGATTGACGCGAGCGCTTCGCGGCGTGCGGCTGCCTTCTGGCTCCCCGCCAGCCACGCCGGCTCCAGCCCGATCGGGCGAAACCAGTCGGAGAAGCTGCGCCAGTGTTGTTCGGCAAGCAGCTCGGTCGGCGCCATGATCGCCGCCTGTACGCCGCATGCCATCGCCTTGAGGCACGCGATCGCAGCAACGACGGTCTTGCCGGAGCCCACGTCGCCCTGGATGAGCCGCATCATCGGGTGTGGCGCCTGCATGTCGCCGAGGATTTCTTCAGTCACGCGCTGTTGCGCACCCGTCAGCCGAAACGGCAGCTTGTCGATGAATGCGCTCACGCGCTCCTGGCCGCCGCTGAGCGCCGGCGCCGATTCCGTGTCGGCGAGCGCGCGCAGATTCTTGAGGCTCAGGTAGTGGGCGAGCAGCTCCTCGAAGGCCAGCCGCTGCTGGCAGGGGTGGCGGCCCGCGACCATCAGTGCGACGTCTGCATCGGGCGGCGGCCGGTGCAGGTAGAGGATCGCATCGGCAAGCGATGGCATTGCCAGTTCCCGACGTATTGCATCGGGCAGCAGCTCCTCCGGCGGTTTGCGCCGCATCGCATCCAGAGCCTGCCCCGTGAGATTGCGCAGCCGACCCTGCTGTACACCTTCGGTAGCCGGGTAGATGGGCGTGAGCGACTCGTTGATGGCCGGATCCTGGCCGTCGCGCAACACTCGATACTCCGGATGGATTATTTCGAAACCGGCGCGCCCCTTGCGTACTTCGCCGAAACAGGTGACCCGCGCACCGGGCTGAAACTGGGCCTGCTGGCTGCGCGAGAAATGAAAGAAGCGCAAGGTCAGCTGGCCGCTGCCGTCCCCGATGCGCACCAGGAGGTTGCGGCGACCGCGGAACGTCGTCTCGGCGAGCAGTACCTCGCCCGTCACCAGGCAGCGTTGGCCGGCGACGAGAGCGCCCAGCTTGACCAGCTGCGTGCGGTCTTCGTAGCGCAGCGGCAACAGGAACAGGAGATCCTCGACGCGCTGCAGGTTCAGCCGTTCGAGTTTCTTCGCGAGCGCCGGGCCGACCCCGGCCAGCGCGGTCAGCGCTGAGTCGAGCTGCACCGTCATTGCAGGAGCGGAGTTCCGCCCGGCCTCATCAGCCCTACGACGGACGATTCAGGAAAAGGATCGCATCTGCCTCGACGTCGACGCCCTTCGGCAGCGACGCGACGCCGACGGCTGCGCGGGCTGGGAACGGTTTGTGGAAGTAATCCTCCATGACGGCATTGACGGTCGCGAAATTGCCGAGATCGGTGAGGAACACCGTCAGCTTTACGACGTCGTTGAGAGATCCGCCCGCAGCCCCGGCAACAGCCGCGAGGTTGTCAAAAACCCGCCGCGCGCGCGCCTCGAAATCGCCGTCGACCACTTCCATCGTCGCCGGGTCGAGGGGTATCTGCCCGGACAGGAAAACGAGGTCGTTCGCCTCGATCGCCTGCGAATAGGTGCCGATTGCGGCGGGCGCGTTATCCGTGTGAATCGCTTTCTTGGTCATGAGTGTTCTTCGTCTGTTGGTCAGGCGCATTCCCTGGCAACGCGCACAACGTTTTGCATGTTGCGTACGTCACGCAGGATACGTGCAAGATGATTACGGTCTTTGACCTTGATGAGGAAGGAGAGTACCGAACAGTCGTCGTGCCGTCCGACCACCTCGACCTGTTCGATGTTGGAGCCGGAATCGCCGATCGTAGCTGCCACTTCGGCGAGCACGCCCGGCTTGTTGATCGTCTCGACCTTTATCTGGCTCGCGAATTCGCGATCGATGTTCTTTTCCCAGCTGCAGGCGATCCATTTTTCCGAGTGCTTGCGAAAATTCGAGAGGTTACCGCAGGAATTGCGATGAACCACGACACCACGCCCCGAGCTGAGGTAGCCCATGATGTTGTCACCCGGTATCGGGTAACAACATTTTGCGTAGCTCACGACCATGCCCTCCGTGCCGGCGATCGTCAGGCTGGCGTGGCTCGTCTGAGGCTTGCCGTCCTCGTCGATGCCGAGCAACAGGCGCGCGGTCAGTGGCGCCAGGCGCTCGCCAAGCCCGAGCTGCTCAAACAATTCGGAAGTATTGTTCAGGCCCAGCTCCTCGAGCGCCGCTTTCATGCGAACTTTCCCGACCTTGCGTAGCGATGAGCCGAGATCCTTCAGCGCCCGGTCGAGCAGGCGCTTGCCGAGATCGATCGACTCGGCCGAGCGCATCTTCTTCATGTGATTGCGGATCGCCGTCCTGGCCTTGGCGGTGCGAACGAAGGTCAACCAGTTCGGGTTCGGTTTCGCACCACGGCTCGTCACGATCTCCACGGTTTCGCCGTTCTGCAGCTCGGTTCGCAGCGGAACGAGGCCGCGATCGACTTTCGCCGCGACACAGCGGTTGCCGATATCGGTGTGCACGGCGTATGCGAAGTCGACCGTGGTCGAACCTTTGGGCAAAGGCATGATGTCGCCCTTGGGTGTGAACACGTAGATCTTGTCGGGGAACAGATCGACCTTGACGCTTTCCAGGAATTCTTCGGAGGTCCCCGACTTCTGCAGCTCCGCAAGATTTGCGAGCCACTGGCGCGCCCGCCGTTGGGGCGTCGCGTCTTCCTTGTCTTCCGCCTTGTACTGCCAGTGGGAGGCCACGCCGGACTCGGCTACGCGGTCCATTTGCCGGGTGCGGATCTGGACTTCGAGTGGCAGGCCTTTGGGCCCGAACAGGGTCGTATGCAGAGACTGGTATCCGTTGATACGCGGGATGGCGATGTAATCCTTGAAGCGACCCGGAACCGGTTTGTACAGACCGTGTACCAGGCCCAGCACCTTGTAACAGGTACTGACATCATCAACGATGATCCGGAATCCATAGACGTCGACGATGTCCGAGAGCATGCGTTTCTTCTCGGCCATCTTCTTGTAGATGCTGTAGAGGTGCTTTTCACGGCCGATAACCTGGCCGTCGATACCGTCGGCCTCCATTGTCTTGACCAGTTCGTCGGAGATGCGCTTCACGATCTGGCGCTGGCTGCCTTTGCTTTTCTTCAGTGCCCGGTCGAGTACGCGATAGCGCAGCGGGTGCAGGTAACGGAAGCCGAGATCTTCCAGTTCGACCTTGAAGCGATTGATACCCAGCCGGTTGGCGATGGGCGCATAGATGTCCAATGTTTCGCGAGCGATGCGTTTCTTCTTTACCGACGGCATCGCGCCGAGGGTTTCCATGTTGTGCAGCCGGTC
>JBFEXY010000052.1:0-11733 GCA_041562415.1 Woeseiaceae bacterium | reverse complement strand
TTTACGAATCCGGCTGCCGACGCGAGTACGGGTGTGACGGTATATAATGACGCAGCCGATCGCCGCTCCTGGGCAGCGGCTCAATACTTTCTTTCAGAGCTGTTCGATACCTGAGTATCGATCGGGATCGCTCGCGCCGCAGTGCGTGTCGTGACGCATAATTTTCCGGAGGTCAATCGTGAGATTTATCAACCTGTGTGTGGTTATCGGTGTGCCGTTCATCGCGGTCGCTTGCGGCAAGGAGCAGCCGCAGCAAGACGTAACGGAGACACCCCCAGAGCTGTCGTCGCCGGTTGCCGTCGAGGTTAGCGGCGGTAATCCTGCGGCAGACGAAGCTTCCCGATTGATTACCGCGGACTACATGCGCGACATCGTCGTCGAAATTTCCAGCGATGCCTATGAAGGCCGGGGGCCCGGAAGTCGCGGCGACGTCAAGGCGCGCCAGTACCTGGCTGCAGAGATGCAGCGGCTCGACCTTCAGCCGGGAGCGGCAGACGGCAGCTGGGAGCAGAAATTCGACCTGGTCGGTGTCAACACTATGCAGCCGGACACATGGTCATTCGAAGGACATGGCGAGACGCGCGCGTTCAGGCAATGGGAAGACTTCATCGTATCCAGCGGTGTGCAGCAGGAGCGGGCCGAAATCAGCGATGCGGAAATCGTGTTCGCCGGTTACGCTATCCAGGCGCCGGAGTATGAGTGGGACGATTTCAAGGACGCCAACCTGGAAGGCAAGGTGCTGCTCATCATGAATAATGATCCCGACTGGGATCCGGAGCTCTTCGAGGGTGAGACCCGCCTGTGGTACGGGCGCTGGGATTACAAGTACCTTAGCGCCGCGAAGCAGGGCGCTGCCGGGGCGATCATCATCCATACGACCCCGTCTGCCGGCTACCCGTTCCAGGTCATCCAGACCTCATGGACGGGGGAGCAGTTCGAGTTGCCGGCCGGTGACGAGCCGCGAAACCAGGTAAATGCCTGGATGACCGAAGATGCCGCACGTGAACTTGTCGCAATGGCGGGCAAGGATCTCGATGCATTGCGCGAGGCGGCCTACAACCGGGATTTCGAGCCGGTACCGCTCGGTATCACTACCTCTATCGCGATGGACGTGAAACTGAACCGTACCGAGAGCGGGAATGTGCTCGGGCTCCTTCCGGGCAGCGATCCGGATCTTAAGGACGAGGTCGTCATCTACACTGCGCACCACGACCACCTCGGTATCGGTGAGCCGAACGAGGAAGGCGATACGATCTACAACGGTGCGCGGGATAATGCCTCCGGCGTCTCAGTAGTGCTGGCAATTGCAAGGGCGTTGAAAGCGTTGCCGGAAGCGCCGCGGCGCTCGTCGCTTTTTGCCTTGGTGGGCGCTGAAGAGCAGGGACTGCTCGGCTCGCTGTACTATGCGAATAACCCGACGTTCGCGCCGGGGCGTATCGCGGCAAATATCAATTACGACAATCCGAACATCCTCGGCGACACGCATGACGTGACGTTTGTAGGGCTCGGGAAGTCGTCGATCGACCAGATACTCGAATTGATCGCCGAGGAGCAGGGCCGGGAGGTCAAGCCGGACCAGTTTGCCGACAAGGGCTATTTCTACCGCTCTGACCAGTTCAGCCTGGCGAAAATCGGCGTGCCGGCCATGTACCTGAAGCCCGGCACCGACTACGTCGACAGACCACCGGGCTGGGGACGCGAACAGCAGAATCACTACACCAACGTGCACTATCACCAGCCGTCTGACGAGTACAACGACAGCTGGGATTTCACCGGACTGATCGAAGACGCTTTGCTCGGCTACTGGACGGGTCTCGCGATCGCCAATGCCGATGAGATGCCGGCCTGGAAGGCGGGAGACGAGTTCGAGGCTGCGCGCATGAAGGCGATTTCGGAACTGGACGAATAGAAAGAGTGGCGCCCCGCCGGCAGCGGGGCACCTTTTCCGGTTCAGTCGAGCGCGGCCGGCACCACCAGGATGTCGCACGGCAGATGATCGAGCACCCGTGCCGCGGTGTTGCCGATGTAACGTCGTGTGATGCCACCTCGGGACAGCGCGCCCATGACCATCAGGCTGGCACCGTGGGTCTGTGCGAACATCGGCAGCAATTCGTGTGCCCGGCCCGGCAGCTGGTGCACGTTTTCGTCGGCCACGCCTGTTTCCCTGGCAAAGGCATCCAGTGCCTTGCGGTGCTCCTCACGAATCTTCTTGTCCAGTTCATCAATCGGCAGCTTGACGGGCTTGAACGTTTTCATCGCTCGCGACCCGATCTCGACGAGCCGTTGATAGGTATGCACGAGTTCGACCCGGCCGTTGCTGGCCGAAGCCAGCGACTGCGCAGTTTCCACGATCAGGCGGTCCAGCCGTGCCTCCCGATCTTTCTCGTGTGTCGGATCGATTGCGGCAACGATAACTGGCTCGTCCTTCCATGCCACGGGCTTCACGAACCAGAGCGGATAATCGAGCTTTTTCATCAGCTGCCAGTCCGTATCGGCGAACGTCGCGCGCTCGGCCGGTGAATGGTAGTGCGTTCCCTTGACGACGAACATCGGGTCGATGTCCATGGCGCGAGAGATTACGGCATCAGCAACAGGGCGTTCGTGACTGGTGTGAGTTGTGACTTTGAGGCCCGACGCTTCGGCGATCTTCGCGAGGTCGAGCAGTGCTTTCTTCTGTGCATCCTCGATGTCTTCGGCGAGGTCCCGAACCTCGCTCGAGATAATGAATATTTCACTCAGGAAGCTCGTGGTTGGGTCACACAGCAGGAGCTCAATATCACAGTTCATCAACGTTGCCAGCCAGCTGGCTCGAGCGACAACCTCTTCCGGATAGTTGTCGAGTTCGATAATTGTAAGAACGGTCTCGCTCATTCGATTCTCCCTCGAATCCAATAGACCAACGGCACACCGCCACGGCGTTGAATAGGATAGGAGCATTGCACGCGACGCAAAATCCGTATGCGACGCGCCAAATTTCGGGGACTACTTAGGCTCCTTTGCGCCCGAATCCCTTCACGAACGTTGCTCGAATTCACCCCGGCGGAAAATTTCCCGGTCTGTCAATAAATTACGTGTACAATTCCGATTCGCTGCCGAAGCCCGCCGTACAAACACAACAACAGGCAATCCAGGCGAAGGCACTATTTGCGATACCGAGGGAGAGAAAAAATGACAAGAGCGATATCTATAGCTGTGTTCCTTGCTTTCAATTTGCTGAGCGTTGCCGCGCTTGCGCAGGACGAGGAAGCACAGCGGTATACCTATGCAACGTACTTCCACTGCAATGTAGGGCTGGAAGACCAGGCCGATGCATTCATGAAGCGCAATGCGCCAATACTCGATGGTCTCGTCGAGGACGGCACTATTCTGGCCTGGGGATGGCTGAAGCACCATACGGGCGGCGACTGGCGTCGGATTCGATACCACCAGGCGGCTTCGCCCGAAGCGGCGATGGCGGCGCTGGAAACCATGAGTGCGGCCATCACCAAAGTACATGGCGAAGATGATCCGGCGGGAGCCGGTTTTTCTGCCGCTTGCCCGCGCCACGACGACTATCTTTGGCAGGCGGAGGGCGGTACGTCCGGAAAGGAGCGGGGCAAGATCGGTTTTTCCGTCTATCACTTCTGTGACATCAATCGCGAAGACCGTGCTGACGAGATCGTGGCGGAGCACGTCGCGCCCATTCTCGACAAGATGGTCGAAGACGGGAAGCTGACGACCTGGGGCTGGCAGTCGCACGTTATCGGCGGACGCGCCAGGCGCCTTCAGACAATGACGGCGACGGATATGGGCGCCTTACTCAGCGCGCGGCAGGAAGCAATTGCAACCATCTACGAAGAGGATAACGAAGCCGGAACCGAGTTCTCGGATATCTGCGGACCCCACGTCGACTACATCTGGGACATTGTGCACGAAGCGCAGTAGTCATCCGCGCAAGAAAAAAAGCCGGGCGTATGCCCGGCTTTTTTTTGGCGCGCGGCTTGCTGTCAGGAGCGCCGGAAACGGCTGAAGAAGCCGCCTTTGCGCTCGTCATCGTCGTCGTCATTGACAGCCCGGGGCTCGGGATTGACCTTGAGCGCTTTCATCGTCTGCGTCAGTGACGTCGTGATCTGTTCCTCGATCGGGTCCGGATTTACGGCCGGAGCAGGCTTGGCTGCCCCCTGCATGGCGGCGTCGGGCTTGGTGGAACTCAGTGCGCGCACCGTCGCCAGTCGCTGCGAGGCCGAAATATCGAGCCCGCCTTTCTGATCTTCGATCTGGGTTTCGATGGAGACCTCGACGTCCGGTTTCTCGCCCCAGACGTTTTCGAATTCCTTCTCCATCTCGGATTGATTGGTGTTTGTCGTCCCGGCCGGTGGTGACGCACTCGAGTCCTGCCCGGCCGCCGCTGCGGCGGCCTCTTCCGCTACGCGCGCAGCGACGGCGGCCGCGGCTACGCTGAGCTCTTCGCCAAACAGCGTTTCCGCCATCTTGTCATCGACGTCCTCGATGGATTTGGCTTTCGCCAGGCCGACTGCAATCTTCTCGAGTTCGGCCGCGGCCTTTTCCTCGCGGGCCCGGTCTTCCTCGGTGGGCCCGGACTCGTTCTCCTCTGCCGGTTCCTCCTCGAGAATGCCTTCCTCTTCGAGGCGTTGCTTCCGTTCCAGTGCGGCCCTGTCGACTTTCCTGTTGATCGAGTCGTCCAGGGTAATCTGCGGAATGTCCTCGACGTCTTCCTGTGGCTTCTTCTCCGCGACCGGTTCAGGGGCCGCCACAGAATCTTCGCCGGACTCCGCATCACGGCCCTGGGCAACTGCCATGGCCCGTTCCAGCGCGTCCAGGTCGGGACGAAGTTCGGCCAGCGTAGGATCACGGTCCCAGTCCGGCGTATCGTGGTCGGTTGCAGCATCCTTCGCCGGGGCGGCGACGGTGCCAGTGGCATCGGAAAGCGTCGGTATAGTCGCGTCGGCAGCGGGGTCCGCTTCCGGTTCCAGCTCGAGCTCCAGTTTGAATTCAGGTTCCGCGCATGAAGGTTCATTCGCCTTTTCAGGCCGCGCTGGTTCGGTTCTGGATTCGGGCCTTGTCTCCGCCTTTGCCGCAGTTGCGGGTTCCGGTCGGGTTTCGGGTTTCGTCTTCGCCTTTGCCGCAGCTGCCGGTTCCGGTCGGGTTTCGGGTTTCGTCTCCGCCTTTGCCGAAGGCAGCGGTTCCAGTCCAGTTCCGGACTTTGCCTCTTCTCTGACAGCTTGCGTGGGTGACGGTTTGGGCGCGGACCGGGACACATCCGTCGGCGGCGCAGCGGGCTTCTTGGCAGCCGCCGGTTCGGGCGCAGGAGTCGTGGTCTGCCTGGCTGCCGGCTCCGGCGTTTTAGTCTCTTCGAGTTCTGCGGACAAGGCTTCGATGTCCGGTAGCGTATCGTGAGTCAGTTTCGGCGGCAGAGATTTTGCCGGCGCTGGCGCATTGTTGAGAATTGCCAGGGCGGGCTGCGTGTCCTGGATCAGCTCCGGTATGTCATCTTCCCCTGGTGACTGCCCGGTAGTGACCGCTGGTTCCGGCTCAGGCATCGACAACGCAACCAGTTCGGCGGTGGCGTCGTCGGTATGCCGGGGCTCCGGCTGCTTGCTGCTGATTTCTGGCGGCCGGCTAAACATCCCGGTTAGCCCGAATTCCTCGTCGGCGATGCGGCTGACGAGTTCGAGAGCGACCACACCGGCGTTCGCATCGGCAGCGGCCTCCATCGATGATTCAACGAGGTTGTTTGCGACTCGCAGGATGCCGCCGCTCAGCTCGTGCAGAAGCTCCGTCGCACCGTCGGCAAAAATCTTGTCGAAGTCGCCGCCAGCCTGCCGCAAGCAATGCCTGAGATAGCCACCCAATTCATCGACGCTGCAAGGCTCCAGCGTGCGTCGCAGCCGGATTCGCTGCCTCAGCCGTGCGAGCGACTTGGAAGCCAGTAGCTCCTTGAGATATTCGTCGCCCATCAGGACGATGGCTGCGCCATCGGAAGGACCGGTGTCGGCCGCCGTAACGACCTCGAGTTCGGCGAGCATGTCAGGGCCAAGGAACGGGGCGTCCTCAACAAGGATGAACATTCTCGAATCATTCTGTGCGAGATTAAAAAGCAGCTGGCGGAACAGTACGAGCTTCTGGTTGCCTCGCTGCGGCCGCTGTTGAATTCGCATGTGGTCGAAAAGGAGATCCAGGAGTTCGCCGCGCTGCAACGGAAACCGTCCGACCCTCACAATCGCGTTCTTGCCACTTATTGCGCTCAACGAGTGAGCTACAGCCGTAGACTTTCCGCTGCCGACAGGCCCTGTCAGTGTGACCACGGCGTCGGTACCGGACAATGCCTTCTTGATACCCGTCAGTATGCTTGCCGTCTGAGGCCCGACGAACACATCGGCCGCAGCGGCATTACCGCGAAAAATCCTTCGTTCGAGCCCGAAGTGCTTGTTGTACATAGGTTCCCGTTTCCGCGTATTGTGTTGCGATGCACAAATATTGTCAGCAGCTGAAATTTTGCGGTCTATCCCGCCGAATTACTTGGGTTTATGTCACAAAAAGCGCATCCGGACGGTCGCGCTGGGCATGGGCGTGGACGAACAAACGACTGGTTTTCTGTGTCAAATCACTCACAATACGAGGCCTCCGTGTCCCTGAGGTAACTCATGTCGCGCAAAGCCAGGCGCATCGTTCTCATCGTCGGCATATTGGGCGTTGCGGTCGTCGTGTCCGTGTTGCTGTCGACGGTACGCAAGGAGCCGCCAAAGAAGCCTGTCGCGAACCTCGCCATGCTGGTCGAGGTCGTCGAACTCGAGCCGGTCGATGCGCGTTTCCCGGTTCGTAGCCAGGGGACAGTAAGGCCGCGTACCGAGACTGTACTGAGTGCCGAGATTTCCGGGGCCATCGTCGACATCTCTCCGAAGTTTGTTGCAGGTGGTGTGTTCGAGGCAGGCGAGACCCTGATGCGAATCGACCCGACGAACTACAAGGTCGCCGTTATCCAGGCCGAAGCGTTGGCGCGACAGCGCCAGATCGAATACGAAGGGGCGAAGAAGCTCAGGAGCCAGGGATATCGGGCAGAGTCGGAGTTTGCGTCGGCGGCCGCAGCACTCGCGACCGCGGAGGCGGATCTTGTCCGTGCGCAGCGGAATCTCGAGCGAACGTTCATCCGGTTGCCGTATGCGGGCATGGTAAGGACCAAGGAGACCGACCTCGGTCAGTTCGTCAATCCCGGAACGCGCGTCGGCGTGACGTTTGCCACCGACTATGCGGAAGTCCGTCTGCCGCTAACCGACCGTGACCTGGCTTTCGTCGATCTTCCGTACGCCGCAGAAATTACGGCAACGGCGGAAACCAGCGGCCCGGATGTCGTCCTGTCGGCCGAACAGCGGGGCCGGCGCGTGGAGTGGCCGGCGCGAATCGTCCGCAGTGAAGGAGTCGTCGACGAAAGCAGTCGCGTCACCTATGCAGTCGCAAAGATCGAGGATCCATATGCGCTCGACAGTGAGCACGTTCCACTGCCGATGGGCACGTTCGTCACGGCAAGCATCGAGGGTCTCGCGATGCAGGGCCTGCTTCGCGTACCTCGTCACGCCCTGCACGGCTCCGATCAATTGCTGTTCGTCGACGGCGAGAACCGGCTTCGCATACGCAGCGTCAGCATCCTGCGCGCGGATGCCGAGTTCGCCTACATCAGTGGCGGGGCAGATGCCGGGGAGCGCGTGATCCTGACTGCCATGGAGTCGCCGATCAACGGCATGCCCGTCCGAACCGCGGATGATAGCGGTGAGCCGGGCGGCGAAAAGATTGCGGCGAAGGGAGACGACGAGCAGCCGTGAAGCCGCGCGGAGTTACAGAACGTAAAGGCATCATCGCCTGGTTCGCTTCGAACCACGTTGCGGCGAATCTGCTCATGTACCTCATCATCGTCGCGGGCCTGCTCTCTGCGTCAACGATACGTAAGCAGATGCAGCCGGAGTTCGAACTGAACAACGTCCAGGTACAGGTACAGTATCTCGGCGCGGCGCCGCAGGAAGTCGAGGAAGGCGTCGTCATCAAGGTGGAAGAGGCGATCCAGGACGTTGATGGCATCGTTAAGCTGGAGTCCTCGGCGTCCGAGGGGGTCGGTACGGTAACTGCCGAGGTATCGCGTGACGCCGACCTCAACGAAGTGCTAAGCGAGATCAAGACTCGCGTCGATGCCATATCGACGTTCCCGGCTCTAACCGAAAAGCCGGTCATCAGCAAGCAGGAGATTCCGTTCTGGGTAGCCTATATCGCCATCTACGGCGACATGGACCCGGTCACGCGCAAGTCGATCGCGCAGAACGTCCGCGATGAACTGATGCAGTTACCGGCGGTCAACAAGGTCCGGTTCCTGGGCGACCGTCCGTTCGAGATCAGCATCGAGGTCTCCGAACACACGCTGCGGCAATACGGGTTGACGATGAGCGAGATTTCGCAGGCCGTCAAGAATTCGTCCGCGGACCTGCCGGGTGGCACGATAAAGTCACGCGGCGGCGACATCCTGCTGCGCACCGAAGGCCAGGTTTACACGGGTATCGAATTCTCCGAACTGGTTCTGCGCACGTTTGGCGACGGCACCCGCCTGACGCTGGGCGATATAGCGACGGTCAAGGATGGCTTCGTAGAGAGCAACGACTACAGCCGTTTTAACGGGCGTCCCTCAGCCATCCTGCAGATCATCACTATCGGGGAGCAGAACGAACTGGCTACGGCTGCTGCCGTGCGCGAGTATGTTGCCCGCAAGTCTGCAGAGTTGCCTGAAGGTATCCAGATGGACATCTGGGCGGATCGCGCCCGTTACCTGGAGGACCGTCTGGACATGATGTTCGAGAACATGCTGCTGGGCGCGTTGCTCGTGTTCATCGTGCTGTCATTGTTCCTGCGCATGAAGGTCGCCGGCTGGGTCATCGTGGGGATCCCGATCACCTTCTTCGGCGCGCTGTGGCTGATGCCCGTCAATCCCTGGCCGGTCACCATCAACATGGTCAGCCTGTTCGGTTTTATCGTAGTCCTCGGTATTGTCGTCGACGACGCGATCATCATCGGCGAGAGCGTTTACACGAAGATACGTGCCGACGGTCATACGCTCGACAACGTGATCGACGGTGCGCAACGGGTGGCGGTGCCCGCGACCTTCGGCGTCCTGACGACGATCGCGGCATTTGCCCCGATGCTTTTCATCGGCGGCATATTCGGGCCGTTCTTCGAGGCCATATCGGTAGTCGTCATTCTGTGCCTGCTGTTTTCGCTGGTCGAATCCAAGCTGATACTACCTGCCCACCTGGTGCACGCGAGAATCCCGGACATCGACGAGGACGACCTTTTCAATCCGCATCGCCAGGTTGGCCTGTTCGAGCGAGTGCCTCGGTTCTTCCTGAAGATTCAGCGACGTGTGCAACGCGGGCTGCACAAAGTGATTAACGACTACTACACGCCGCTTCTGTCGAAAGCGATCGACAACAGGGGCGTTACGGTCGCGATCTTCATCGCGGTGCTGATCATCACTGCAGGAGTAGTATCCAGCGGACTCGTTCGGCAGGTCATGGTCCCCGAGATCGACAGCGACTTCATCCAGGTCCAGATGCGGATGCAGACGGGCACCGCGCCGCGGGTGCGCGATGCCGCCATCGACAGGATTGAGGGTGAACTGCTCGCGATGAATCGCGAACACCTCGAGGCGAATCCCGATTCCGTACCCATGATCAAGCAGGTCGGCGTGTTCACCAACGGCGACACCGGGGCGACGATCGTGGTCGAGATGCCGCGTGACGACGACCGTCCTTACGAAGGTGTCGCAATTAGCGACATGTGGCGCGAACGGGTCGGAGAGATTCCCGGTATCAAAACATTGACTTTCTCAGGCGTCGTTCATATGGGCGGTGGTCCGCCACTGAGTTTCAGGTTGAACGGCAACAGCTACGGGACGCTGGAAGCCGCCGCCGCGGAACTCGAGCAGGAACTGGCATCCTACGCCGGAGTTTTCGAAGTACAGAATTCTGCGGTCAGCGGTGGCGAGGAGATTCGCCTCACGATCAAGCCGGAGGCGGAGGCGCTCGGTCTCACGCTGGTGTCCCTCGGCAGGCAGGTGCGCCAGGCGTTTTACGGGGAGGAGGCGCAGCGCATACAGCGTGGCAAGGACGAATTGAAAGTAATGGTTCGGTATCCCGAGGAGCAGCGCCGCTCGATTGCGGATCTCGAAAACATGCGGATCCGCACGCCGGCCGGCGACGAAGTACCGTTTGCGTCGGTCGCCGAGGTCACTTTCGGTGAGAGTTACTCCAACATCCGCCGCCAGGACCGGCAGCGCACGGTCACCGTCAGCGCCAATATCGATCCCGAGCGCGTTGAGCCGCAGGAAGTGATCAGGACCATTCGCGACAACTTCACCCCCGAATTGCTCGCTCGCTATCCGGGCGTAAGCTTCGATCTGGAAGGTGCGAGCGAGGAAGAACGGAACTTCGTTCGTAACCTGTCCATTGCTTCCATCGCGGCATTCTTCCTGATTTATGCGCTGATCGCGGTCCCGCTGCACTCCTACGGACAGCCGCTGATCATCATGTCGGTGATACCTTTCGGCTTCATCGGCGCCGTAGTCGGGCACATCGTCATGGGCAAGGCGATAAGCATGTTCTCCATGTTCGGTCTTATCGCCCTCGCAGGAGTAGTCGTCAATGACAGCCTTATCATGGTGGATTTCATCAACCGGGCGCGGCAGGGCGGCAGCGACCTGAGGGTCGCCGTCATCGAGTCTGGCACCAAGCGGTTCAGGGCGATCGTCCTGACTTCGTTCACGACGGCCGCCGGTCTGCTTCCGATCATGACGGAGACCAGTATGCAGGCCCAGTTCGTGATCCCGATGGCCATTTCCCTCGGTTTCGGCATCCTGTTTGCCACGGTCATTACCCTGTTCCTGGTACCCGCACTGTATCTGCTGCAGATCGATGCGATGGCGCGCGTGCGGTACATGTGGGACTTGTTGCTTGGCCGACCTGAGCGCTCGGAATACTCGGCTTGAACACACAGCCGGATGAGTCGGCAGAGCAAAAATTTCAGCGTGAAGGCGTACTGACGGCGCTTGTTGCCTATGTACTGTGGGGCGTATTCCCCGTCTATTTCAAACTGGTGCAGACTGTGCCTCCGACCGAGGTACTGGTGCACCGCATCGTGTGGGCCGTCCCGTTCGGAGCGTTGATCCTGCATGCTCGCAAGCAGTGGCCCGAAGTAAGGAGCGCGCTCGCTTCTCCATCCACGGTGTTCTGGCTGGCCGTCGCGGCGTTGTTTATCTCCGCGAACTGGTTCATCTACATATGGGCGGTGCAGAAGGAGGAGGTGCTGCAGGCAAGTCTTGGCTATTACATTAATCCGTTGATGTACGTGCTGGTCGGTGTTCTGTTTCTCAAGGAACGGTTGCGACGGCCGCAGGTGGTTTCCGTCCTTCTTGCAGCAATAGGCGTGGCTTACCTGACGATAAAGGGCGGACAATTCCCCTTTGTTGCGATTTCGCTCGCGCTGCTGTTTACCCTGTACGGCGTGATCCGCAAGCAGGTCGCGGTAGGCGCGATGCCAGGCTTGTTTATCGAGACACTGTTGCTGTTTCCATTCGCGATGGCATGGCTGGGCTGGTTGGTTCTCTCGCAGCAGGCGGAGTTCGCCGCAAGCAGTGCATCCATGTCATTGCTGCTCACGCTCGCCGGACCTTTGACCGTGGTGCCATTACTGATGTTCGCA
>JBFEXY010000051.1:0-11753 GCA_041562415.1 Woeseiaceae bacterium | reverse complement strand
TGGATTCGAAGGACTCGAGCGCAAGAAGATTCCGTCGGCCAGCGCCGGCGATATCATCGTCTTCAGCGGCATCGATGATCTCGCGATCTCCGACACGCTGTGTCCCAGGGACAAGCCCGAAGGACTGCCCGCGCTGGCTGTCGACGAGCCGACCATCAGCATGACCTTCCAGGTGAACAAGTCACCGTTCGCCGGCAAGGAAGGCAAGTTCCTGACGAGCCGGCAGATCAGCGAACGCCTGCAGCAGGAGCTCAAGCACAACGTCGCGCTGCGCGTCAAAAACACCGAGGACCCGGACAAGTTCCGCGTGTCAGGCCGCGGCGAACTGCATCTCTCCGTGCTTATCGAGAACATGCGCCGCGAAGGTTTTGAGCTGGCCGTGTCGCGGCCGGAAGTCATTTTCCACGAAGAAGAGGGCGTGAAGCTCGAGCCGTGGGAACAGCTGACCGTCGATTGCGAAGACGCTTACCAGGGCGCGGTCATGACCCGGCTTGCGGACCGCAAGGGCGAATTGCAGGCGATCATCCCCGACGGCAAAGGCCGCGTGCGTCTGGATTATCGGATTCCGACCCGCGGCCTCATCGGTTTTCGCACCGAGTACCTGACCGCCACGGCCGGCACCGGTCTGATGTATCACGTGTTCGAGAAGTACGACCGCTATTTCTCCGAAGATCTCGGGCAGCGAAACAACGGCGTGCTGGTTTCGATGACCAAAGGCAAGGCATTGGCCTATGCGCTCTTCAACCTGCAGGAGCGTGGTCGGCTCATGATCGGCCACGGCGCACCCGTTTACGAGGGCATGATCATCGGCATCCACAGCCGCGGCAACGACCTGGTCGTCAATCCGACAAAGGCTAAGCAGCTGACGAATATTCGTGCGGCGGGCACCGACGAGAACCTCGTGTTGACGCCACCCATACGCTATTCGCTGGAGCAAGCGCTCGAGTTCATCGACGACGACGAACTCGTAGAAGTCACGCCGCAGAGTATTCGTCTGCGTAAGAAGCTGCTGACCGAGGTCGAACGCAAGCGCGATTCGCGCATGCGCGCCTAATCACAGCCCTCGTCAATATTGACGCAAAAGCCGTCTTCTTCGGTAAACGTGGCGTTGTCCTTGCCGCCGATTGCGCCGACCTCGACCTTGACCGGTGTGTCATCGGGCAATGAGGCCATGTATTCGGCGGGCACCGTCACCTCGGTGGGGGCCATGTTCCCCGGCAGCCGGATCCGGAACACGAGTTGGCCGATGGGATCACCATCTTCTACGTCGGGCTCGAGCACGGCTTCCCATGCGTCAACAGTGACATCAGCAGGGTGCACCGGCAGTACGCCATTCCCTACGAGGATGTCGAGTTCGCCGGCCGAGGCACAGTTGCCCAGATCGCCGCGTGGCTCGGGGTCCGTGGATCCACCGGGGCGCTCCCAGCTGATGGTCGTGCCATCGAAATCCACCTCGGTGGGCGCGGCCGGCAGCTCGTAAGTGAGTTCCGTTTCGCCCTCGGACTTCTCGCCACCGTCGGACATGCCGGTGAACGTGTACGTTCCCGCCGTCCAGCGATCGAGGAATTCTTCAAGCGTAACGATGTCCTCGACGTCCTCGGGATCTGCATCGGGATCCGGCCAGCAAAGAGGCTCGGCACTTTCAGCGAAGGTCTCGGTGAGCTTCTGTTCCTTCAGCGGGCCTTTAGCCTGGTCCTCGAACACCTTTTTGCCGTCGGGATCGAAAATCCGCGCGGAGTTCAGGTCATCGCCATCCATCAGGAAATGGAAGCCGATATCGCCGTCCGAGGCGTTTATCTCTATCAGTGCTTTGCATTCGCCGAAGTCGTCGCAGGGTTCGGTCGCTGCCGCGATATTGGTAAGGGTGACCAGCGTGGCGCCGGCGACGACGAGTGATGAAGCTCGGCGTGTCGCACATTTGCGTTTCATGATTTGCTCCTTGTTTCAAAGGTGCATTGATGCCGGTTGCATGAGGCAACGGCTTCTAGTTAGAGCAAGGCCGGCGCAAAATCCTTCGGTTTTCGTGGTAGCGGGTGGTGCAAGAGCGATTGCGCGCTCCTGCAGGTCTAGCGCTGATCGGGCTGGTTTTCCGGAGCGGCTTCGCGAAATGCTCGCAGCTCGTTGCAGGCGTCGGTAACGGCGACCAGGCGAGGGTACTCGTCGAGCGGCACGCCGAAGCGGCGCGCGTTGTACATCTGCGGCACCAGCAGGGCGTCGGCGAGCGTGAGGTCCTTGCCAAAGGCATATGGTCCGTCGTGCGCGTGTCTTACTGACAGCTGCTCGCAGGCCTGAAACCCTTCGGCGATCCAATGCGCATACCAGTCGCTTTTATCCTGGTCTCCAATGTCGAACTCTTCCGAGAGGTACTTGAGTACGCGAAGGTTGTTCAGTGGATGGATGTCGCAGGCGATCACGTTGCAAAAAGCGCGAACCCTGCTTCTCGATGGCTCTGCGCTCGGCAGGAGAGGTTTGTCCGGATACGCTTCCTCGAGGTATTCGAGGATGGCCATCGACTGGCCGATCGCGACTTTGCCGTCGTCGAAAAACGGCACCAGCATCTGCGGGTTGATCGCCCGGTATTCGTCCCTGCGGTGTTCGTCGTCGCCGGGCTTCAGCGAAACCGGTATGGGCTCATAGTCGATGCCCTTCAGATTGAGCGCGATGCGTACGCGGTACGCGGCGGACGAGCGCCAGTAGGTGTAGAGCTTTGTGGCCATCGAGGCAGGTTAGTACTGCTTCACCTCGTGATCAATGGCGCCGAAAATGGAGAGCCCGTCCGAATCGCGCATCTCGATGCGTACCCGGTCGCCGAACTTCAGGAATGAAGTCCTGGGTTTACCGGACTCGATGGTCTCGATCATGCGCATCTCTGCGATGCATGAATAGCCGGCGCCGCCGTCATCGACGGACCTGCCCGGGCCACCGTCCAGTTTGTTCGACACTGTGCCCGAACCGATGATCGTGCCGGCGCACAGAGGACGCGTTTTCGCCGCGTGCGCGATGAGCTGACCGAAATCGAAGGTCATGTCGACACCGGCATCCGGCCGCCCGAACGGGTCTTCGTTGAGGAATGACAGCAACGGCACGTGCAGTTTGCCGCCTTTCCACGTCTTGCCCAGCTCGTCCGGGGTTACGGCAACCGGTGAAAACGCACTGGACGGTTTGGACTGAAAGAAGCCGAAGCCTTTCGCCAGTTCACCCGGTATGAGATTGCGTAGCGACACGTCGTTGACGAGCATGACGAGCTTGATGTGCGATAGCGCGTCCCTTGCGCTGACGCCCATGGGCACGTCGTTGGTCACGACCGCGATTTCCGCCTCGAAATCGATGCCCCAGTCCTCGCTCGCGGCGAGGATGGGATCATTCGGACCGATGAAGGAATCGGAGCCGCCCTGGTACATCAGCGGGTCTGTCCAGAAGCTCTCGGGCATCTCGGCGCCACGCGCTTTACGTACGAGTTCGACGTGATTGACATAGGCGGAGCCGTCCGCCCACTGGTAGGCGCGTGGCAGTGGCGATTCGCACTGCGCCGGGTCGAAGGCATCACCCGATTTTTTCTCATGCAATCTTTCGGCGATGGCCCGCAGTTTCGGCTCGCAACGCGCCCAGTTGTCGAGGGCTTCCTGCAGGGTGCCCGCGACTTCGTCAGCAACCACGTAGCGGGACAGGTCGTGCGAAACGACAGCCAGCCGGCCGTCGCGGCCGCCCTTGAGTGATGCCAGTTTCATTGCATATTCCCTTTATTGATTTTCTATTTTCTTTCGCGTCAGGCTGTCGCCGCCAGGAAAGTGCCGATCCCTAACTGCCCGTGAATTCGAGTTCGTGCAGCCACGCGGCATGGCGTGGCGCTTTCTTCGTTCGGCTCCATTCCTCCAGCATGTCGGGCGCGACGCGCTTCAGCTCATCGATCTGCTCCTGCGTCCGCGTGTTGGCGACGAGTTCGAGGCGATGCCCGTTGGGATCAAAGAAATAAATCGACTGGAATATGCCGTGATTCGTCGGGCCGATCACGTCGAGACCCTCTGCTTCAACCTGCTTCTTCGCCTCGAGCAGCGCGTCGTAATCCTCGACCTCGAACGCGATGTGCTGTACCCATTCGGGCGTGTTCTCATCGCGGCCCATCTCCGGCCTCGTGGGTAACTCGAAGAACGCGAGCACGTTGCCCATGCCGGCGTCGAGAAAGACGTGCATGTACGGATCAGGTTCCTTGGTGGAAGGCACCCTGTCTTCGGCAAATGCGACGGTGAATTCCATGTTCAGTACGCGCTGGTAGAAATCGACGGTCTCTTTCGCGTCCTTGCAGCGGTATGCAACGTGGTGAATTCGTTTTAATTCCATGCCCGTCTCCTAATTTGCGTCTTCCGCGGACACGACGCCGCGAGCAATCTGGTCACGCTCGATCGATTCGAACAGCGCCTTGAAATTGCCTTCGCCGAAGCCTTCATCCTGCTTGCGCTGAATAAACTCGAAGAATACCGGGCCAATCATGAGCTCTGAAAAAATCTGCAGCAAGAGCCGCGGTTCGCCACCCTCCGTGCTGCCGTCAAGCAGGATGCCGCGGGACTGCAGCTCGTGCAGCGGCTCGCCGTGTCCCGGCAGACGTTCCTCGAGCATCTCGTAATACGCCTGCGGCGGTGCCGTCATGAACGGCATGTCGCGTTCTTTAAGACGATCCCAGCATTCGAAGAGGTTGTCGCAGGACAGGGCGATGTGCTGGATGCCTTCGCCGTTATAGGCCATCAGGAATTCCTCGATCTGGCCCGTTCCTTTCGATGCTTCCTCGTTGAGAGGAATGCGGATCTTGCCGTCGGGTGCCGTCATCGCTTTCGACAGCAGGCCGGTGTATTCGCCCTTGATATCGAAGTAGCGGATCTCCCGGAAATTGAACAGCCTCTCATAGAACCTGGCCCAGTATTCCATGCGGCCGCGGTAGACGTTGTGCGTGAGGTGATCGATCTCGGTGAAGCCGCAGCCAGCCGGATTGCGGTCGACGCCATCGAAGAACTCGAAGTCGATATCATAAATAGTGTTGCCCGGCGTGTATCGGTCGATGAGATAAAGTGGTGCGCCGCCGATGCCCTTTATCGCCGGCAGGCGCAGCTCCATCGGGCCCGTGGGAATCTCGACCGGCTGTGCGCCGAGTTCCAGCGCGCGGTTATAGGCAAGGTGCGCGTCCCTCACGCGGAATGCCATGCCGGCTGCGCAGGGTCCGTGCTCCTGTGCGAAGTAGTCCGCATGGCTCTTCGGCTCCTCGTTGAGGATGAAATTGATGCCGCCCTGGCGGTACAGCGTGACCTTCTTCGAGCGGTGGCGTGCGACCGCTTCGAAGCCGAGTGCGTGGAATACCGGCTCGAGCACGCCGGGCTCCGGGGAAGCGAATTCGACGAACTCGAAGCCGTCGAGGCCCATCGGGTTTTCGAACAGGTCCGGCATGGGTATCTCCTGCTTTTGCTTATACGGGTAATCCCGACATTTTGCGCGATTTATGCGCACGATGTGTCCTTATATGACCTATATAGTTAATAAATAGAAACAAAGCGTTCATGAAACTTTGGAAAAGAGGTAAAGTGTCCAGATGAAACTGTCGAGTGCCGACAAACGCCTGCTCGATGCCCTGCAGCAGGACGCGACCCGCGCGCAGGCCGATCTCGCCGAGATCGCGGGAATGTCGCGCACCTCAGCCTGGCGGCGCATCCGCGACTTCGAGGAGAGCGGCCTGATCCAGGGCCAGGTGGCGCTGCTGGATCCGCAGAAAGCCGGGTTTCACATCCAGGTGCTGCTGGCGGTAGCCATGACCGAGCACACCGACGAAAACCGGCGGAATTTCGAGGATCACATTACCTGCCTGTCTGCCGTGACCGAATGCTTTACGGTTGCGGGCGAACGCGATTACGTACTGCACGTGGTGGTGCCGGACATGGAGACTTACACGGAATTTCTGCAGTCCGAGATTCTCAAGCACCCGTCGGTGCGTTCCGCGAGTTCGACGTTCGTCCTGCAGCGCATCAAGTACACGACGATGCTGCCGTTGTCGGATTAGCCGGCGTCAGATACCAGGAAGGAGATCGAGCGTGCGGGTGCCGTGAACGAGCATCCGTCTTCCGCAACGGCAACATCGTCCGCGGACCAGGCAACCCGCCAGGACTGCTCGGGCAGGCCGTTCGGCAGGCGGAAATCCACTGCATCGTCACCGTTATTGAATAGCACCGCGGCCCGCGACTTGACGCCGTCCCTGGAGGCTTCAGCGAACATGACCTTGAACGGTGCCGGCCCCGACCAGTCCTCCTCGTTCATTTCATTACCGTCGGCGTTCAGCCAGTCGATGTGCACGGAAGAGGAGCCGATCACGGTTTCGCCGTGCAGGTATTCCGGGAGTCGCAACAAGGGCCACTCCTTTCGCAGGTGGATCAGTTCGCGCACTTCCAGCGTGAAACCGGGGTCGTCTTCGAGCCCATGCCAGTCGAGCCAGCCTGTCTCGTTATCCTGCGCGTAAGCGTTGTTGTTGCCGCCCTGCGAGTTACCGAACTCATCACCGGCAAGCAACATCGGCGTACCCTGCGACAGCAGCAGCGAGGCCAGCAGGTTGAGTCGATGCCGGCGCCGCACCGCAATTATGTCCTTGTCGTCGGTGTCACCCTCTGCGCCGTGATTGCAGCTGTAGTTGTGCGCATGGCCGTCCCGATTCTCTTCGCCGTTTGCCTCGTTATGGCGCTGTTCGTAACTCACGACATCGGCGAGCGTAAAGCCGTCGTGGCTCGTCACGAAGTTGACGCTGGCGTATGGCGCTCGGCCGCGGTGGTCGAAAATATCGGCCGAGCCGTGGAGGCGGCGAGCGAACCTGCCGTTCATTCGAGCGTCGCCCCGCCAGAAGCGGCGCGCAGTATCGCGGTACTTGTCGTTCCACTCCGCCCAGCGATCGGGGAAGTGGCCGAGCTGGTAGCCCCCGGGGCCCGGATCCCAGGGTTCGGCGATGAGTTTTACGTCCTGCAGCTCTGAATCGGAGCTGATCGCCTGCAACAGCGGATGCTCGGGCGAGAAGCCGTGCGCATGCCTGCCGAGGATCGTCGCGAGATCGAAGCGAAATCCGTCCACGCCCAGCTCGCCCGACCAGTAGCGCAGGCAGTCGAGTACCAGCGCCCGGGCTTCCGGGTTATCGGCGTTGAGCGTGTTGCCGGTGCCGGTGTCGTTCACGTAGACGGCCGGATCTTGCGGTTCGAGGCGGTAGTAGGCCTGGTTGTCCAGCCCGCGGAAGCAGACCGTCGGGCCGTTGCCGTCGCTCTCGGCGGTATGGTTGAAGGCGATATCCAGGATCACCTCCATGCCGGCATCGTGGATGGCGTTGACCATGTCGACGAACTCGCGCCGCGCGTCGCCGGCCGCGAACCGCGGCATCGGCGTGAAAAACGCGATCGAGTTATAGCCCCAGTAGTTGCGCAATCCGCGCTTCGCAAGATGGTGCTCGTCGATGTATGCCTGGATCGGCATTAGCTCTACCGAGGTGATGCCGAGCGATTTCAGGTAATCGAGTACCGCTGCATTGCGCATGCCGGCGAAGGTGCCGCGACGTTTCCTGCCGACCTCCGGATGCCGCATGGTGTAACCGCGCACATTCGACTCGTAGATGATCGTCTCGGACCACGGTATCGCCGGGCGCTCACGTAGCGGGGCATCCAACGGTGAACAGACGACCGAATTCGGAACGTAATCGACGCTATCCAAGGCACTCATCGTAAAGACTTCGGCTCCCGGGACGTAGTCGAATACCGCATCGTGCCAGCGAAATTCTCCGGCAACATTGCGGCAGTATGGATCCAGCAACAGCTTGTTGGGATTGCAGCGCAGGCCTTCTTCAGGGCGCCACGGGCCGTGAACGCGATAGCCATAGCGCTGGCCCGGCTTGCAGCGCGGCAGGTAGCCGTGCCAGACGCCGTTCGTGCAGGCGGGCAGCCGGTAGGAACGCTTCAGTTTCCCGCGCCTGTTGAGCAGGCACAGCTCGACCGACTCGGCGACCGAGGAATACACGGCAAAGTTGACGCCGTCGTCGTCCGGCGTCGCGCCGAGCGGGGCAGGGCTGCCGGTCTCCATGTAACTACCCGGGCTTCGGTGCGTCCAGGCTGATGGGGTCGAGGTGCCAGATATCGTCGTTGTAGTCGCGCATCGTGCGGTCCGTCGAAAAACGCCCCGAAGCAGCCGTGTTGAGAATACTCATGCGAGTCCAGCGTTCCCGGTCGCGATACGTTGCGTCAGCCTCTCGTTGTGCGTCGATAAAGCTGCGGAAGTCCGCGGCCGTCATCCACTGGTCGGCAGGCTCACGGATCGATTGGATGACCGCATCCATCGCGCCGGGCTCGAAGCGGTTGAAATGCCCGCTGTCGAGCAGGTGCATCACGCGGCTGAAGTCCTCGTCCGCGTCGATGATGGCTTGTGGGTCGTACTGGCCGCGCAGCGCCTTGATTTCCTCGACCGTCAGGCCGAACAGGAAGAAGTTTTCTTCGCCCACGGCTTCACGAATCTCGACGTTGGCGCCGTCGAGCGTGCCGATCGTCACGGCGCCGTTCATCATGAATTTCATGTTGCCGGTGCCTGATGCTTCCTTGCCGGCGGTCGAGATCTGTTCCGACAGGTCGGCGGCGGGGCAGATGATCTCCATCGCCGACACGTTGTAGTCCGGGTAGAACAGCAGGCGCAGCCGGTCGTCCATCAGCGGGTCGGAATTGATCACGCGTGCAACGTTGTTAATGCACTTGATGACGTTCTTCGCCATAACGTAGCCGGGCGCGGCCTTGCCGCCGATGATGATCGCGCGCGGGGGCAGGTTGTCGGCGTCACCGCGGCGGATACGATCGTACAGGTGGATGGCGTGCAGGACGTTCAACAACTGCCGTTTGTATTCATGGATGCGTTTCACCTGCACGTCGAAGAGCATGCTGCTGTCAACGTGCACGCCTGTCTTTTCAGTGAGCGCACGCGCGAGCCGGTTCTTGTTGAGCAGCTTGACCTTGCGCCACTCGCTCTGGAAGTCGGGGTCGTCGGCGTATTCCTGCAATTGCTTCAGCTCGTCGAGCTCGGTCACCCAGCCGTCGCCGATCTTGCTGCTGATAAGATCCGCGAGACTGCCGTTGCAGGCTGCGAGCCAGCGCCGTTGTGTTACACCGTTCGTCTTGTTGTTGAATTTCTCGGGCCACAGCTCCGCGAAATCGCGAAACAGGCCTTCCTGCAGCAATCGTGAGTGCAGCTCGGCGACGCCGTTGACGGAGTAGCTGCCGACGATGGCCAGGTAGGCCATGCGGATCATCGGCTCGTGGCCTTCCTGGATCAGCGACATGCGGGCGATGCGATCGGTATCGCCGGGCCAGCGGCGGCTTATCTCGCCGATAAATCGTGCATTGATCTCGTAGATGATGTCGAGAATGCGCGGTAGCAGGCGCCGGAACATCGAGACCGGCCACATCTCGAGCGCTTCCGGCAGCAGCGTGTGGTTCGTGTAGGCCATGGTCTTACGCGTCATGTCCCACGCGTCGTCCCACTCGAGCAGGTAGTCGTCGACCAGTAGCCGCATCAGCTCCGCGACGGCAACGGCCGGGTGGGTGTCATTAAGCTGGAAACAGTTCTTCTCGGCGAACCCGGTCAGATCGCCATCGTGGTGATAGTTCCAGAAACGCAGCGCATCCTGCAGGCTCGCCGAGGCGAGGAAGTACTGCTGTCGCAGCCGCAGCTCCTGCCCGTTCTCGGTGGCCGCATTCGGATACAGCACCATCGTGATGTTCTCGGCCTCGTTCTTCGATGCCACCGCGTCGGCGTAACTGCCGGCATTGAACTCATTGAGGTCGAATTCGTCCGTTGCAGCCGCAGACCAGAGGCGCAGCGTGTTGACGATGTCATTGCGATAGCCCGGCACCGGCACGTCGTAGGGGATTGCGAGGACGTCCTGCGTATCGGCCCAGCGGTAACGTGTTTTGCCAGCGGCATCCTTGTATGTGCTGGTCTGGCCACCGAACTTGACGGTCTGAGCGAACTCGTAGCGCTCGATCTCCCAGGGAAAACCCTCGCGCAGCCAGGGATCCGGTTCCTCGACCTGGTAACCGTTCTCGATTCGCTGGTGGAACATGCCGTAGTTGTAGCGGATGCCGTAGCCGACAACAGGAAGGGCGAGGGTTGCACAGCTGTCGAGGAAGCACGCGGCGAGGCGGCCGAGGCCGCCGTTGCCGAGGCCGGTATCGGCTTCGCGGTCGAACACGCTTTCGAGATCAAGACCCAGCCTGCCCAGCGCTTCGCGCGTTTCGTCTTCGATGCCTACGCTCAGCAGCGCATTGTGCAAGAGGCGCCCCATCAGGAATTCGAGCGACAGGTAACTTACGCGCCGCACGTGGTCGCGTTCCATCGCGAGACGCGTCTTTGCCCAGCGCTCCATGATGCGGTCGCGTGTCGTAAACACCACGGCCTGGTAGAGATACGGCGACTCGGTGCGTATCGTGCGGCGGCCGAGCATGCGGCCGAAGTAATGCGTGAAGTCCTGCAGGATAGCGTCGGACGTCATCGGCAGACTCGGTGTCTGTAACAGCTCGATATCGCCCGGTCCCAATGACTTGTCGGTTTTACTTGCCATGCAATGGTCTCCTGAAGTGCCTCACGCAGACACCGGTCCCACGATAACGGTGGCGAGTGCCGGTAAGCTCATCCCGACCGAGAATTCGCGGCCGTGCGTGCCGGCGTTACTCGCTTCCAGTTCGCCATTGAGGATGCCGCTGCCACCGTAGCGTTCGTCGTCGGTGTTCAGCAGCTCCCGATAGCGACCTCCCGCGGGAACCCCTATGCGAAAATCATGCCTGACGACCGGCGTCATGTTCGAGACACATATCACGAAGTTGCCGGAGGCGTCGCGGCGCAGCCAGCTGAATACACTGTTGTCGCGGTCGCCCCAGTCGATCCACTCGAACCCGGCGTCGGTGAAATCGATCTCGTAGAGTGCCGGTGTGCCCCGGTAAAGTGCATTCAGGTCGCGCACCAGCGACTGCACGCCCCGATGCGGTGCAAAGTCGAGCAGGTGCCAGTCGAGCGATCGATCATGGCTCCATTCGTCGTATGGCGCGAGCTCGGAACCCATGAACAACAGCTTTTTACCCGGATGCGCATACATGCTCGCGAGGTAGGCGCGCAGGTTGGCAAAACGCTGCCATTCGTCGCCCGGCATGCGGCCGAGCAGCGAGCGCTTGCCGTGCACGACTTCGTCGTGAGACAGGGGCAGCACGAAATTCTCGTTGAAGGCGTAGACGAGGCCAAACGTCATCTTGTCGTGATGGTGCTTGCGGTGAACCGGATCCTCGCCCATGTATGAAAGGGTGTCGTTCATCCAGCCCATGTTCCACTTGAACGTGAAGCCCAGGCCGCCCTGGTCGACAGGACGCGACACGCCGGGCCAGGCTGTCGACTCTTCCGCGTAGGAGGTCGCGCCGTGTGCGTGCAGCTCCGTGTTCAGACGTTTGAGGAACGCCACGGCCTCGAGGTTTTCATTGCCGCCGAATTCGTTCGGCACCCACTCGCCGTCCTCGCGGGAATAGTCGAGATAGAGCATCGATGCGACCGCGTCCACGCGTAGCGCATCGACGTGAAATTCATCGATCCAGTACAACGCGCTGCCGATGAGATAATTGATGACCTCGCGGCGGCCGAAATTGAATATCAGGGTGCCCCAGTCCGCGTGTTCGCCCTTGCGCGGATCTTCGTGCTCGTAGAGCGCGGTGCCGTCGAAGCGA
>JBFEXY010000050.1:0-11902 GCA_041562415.1 Woeseiaceae bacterium | reverse complement strand
GCCTCGAAGAGCTCGCGCCCTATGAGCATGCGTCGAATCTCGCTGGTGCCGGCACCGATTTCGTAGAGCTTCGCGTCGCGCAGCAGGCGGCCCGCCGGATACTCATTGATGTAGCCGTTGCCGCCGAGCGCCTGGATCGCCTGCCCGGCCATCCAGGTCGCCTTCTCCGCGGCGACCAGAATACATCCTGCGGCATCGAAACGGGTAGTCTGCTCGCGGTCACACGCTGCCGCGACGGCATACACGTAGGAGCGGCAACTGTTCATCGTCGTGTACATATCCGCGACCTTGCCCTGCATTAACTGGAATTCGCCAATCGACCGGCCGAATTGCTTGCGATCATGCATGTAGGGCATGACGAGGTCCATGCAGGACCGCATGATGCCGAGAGAACCGCCGGCCAGCACAACGCGCTCGTAGTCCAGGCCGCTCATCAGAATCCTGGCGCCCTGGCCCTCTTCCGCGAGCCGATTGCTGGCCGGGACGCGGCAGTCTTCCATCAGGACTTCGCTCGTGTCCGAACCCCGCATGCCGAGCTTGTCGAGCTTCTGGGGCGTTGAGAATCCCGGCGTGCCGCGCTCGACAACGAAAGCACTGAGCCCGCGACTGCCGGCGTTCGGATCCGTGACCGCGTAGACGATCATGATGTCCGATTCGGGCGCATTGGTGATCCACATCTTGGAGCCGTTCAGTACGTACTCGTCACCGTCCTGCGTCGCCGTCGTACGCATGCTCATGACATCGGAGCCGGCACCAGTCTCGGTCATTGCCAGTGCACCAAGATGCTCTCCGGATACCAGCTTGGGAAGAAAACGCTGCCGCTGCTCGTCATTGCCCCAGCGGCGCAACTGGTTGACGCACAGGTTCGAGTGCGCGCCGTACGACAGGCCAACGGACGCAGACGCGCGGCTAATCTCCTCCATGGCGATCACGTGCGCCAGGTAGCCGAGCGCCGAACCACCGTACTCTTCCTCGACCGTAATACCGAGCAAGCCCAGTTCGCCGAGTTCCGGCCAAAGATCTCGCGGAAACTGGTTGCTTTCGTCGATCTCTGCCGCTCGCGGTGCAATGCGATCGGCCGAGAACGCGGCAACGGACTCGCGCAGCAGATCGATATCCTCGCCGAGGCCGAAGTCAAAATCGAACATCTGGATTGCTCCCAAATTAAATCGAATACTTGCGATACCAGTGTGCTGGATTCAGCCGCCCGGCTGAATACCATGCTGGCGGTAGTCCGCTACAGGGCGTCGATGAAAAGAGAAAAGAGCTCGTATTGCGACGTGATGCCCAGCTTGGCGAACAAATTACGCTTGTGAACCATCACGGTGCCGGGCGCGATGCCGAGCTCCCGGGCAACCGATTTGGTGGAGTGGCCTCGTAACAGGAGCTGCGTTATCTGGCGTTCGCGCTCGGTCAGCAGCCCTTCCCCGAAGTTCTCGAAACAGCGGGTCAGGCGCTGGTGCAGGCTGCCTCCCGGCTCCTGGCGCCGACTGCTCGCGGAACTGCGCTGCCATATGGTTCGCATCGCCGCGTGGACGACAGGCTCGACGAGCTTCAGCCGTTCGAGCTCGGCTTTAGTGAACCGCCGCGTCCGGCGCCCGACCACCAGTACCAGCGTACTGTTCTTGGCAACGTCCACGAGAAAATCCATCTCGTCCCTGAGGTGCGTGCGCTCGCAGTACTGCCGGTAGTACTCACTCGAACGAAAGCGATCGGGCGATTCATCCCGGAAACGGCACACCCCGGGTTTCTCGTCACTGACGGCGAGCTGGTACAGCGGATCGAGCAGGTACGGCCCCGCGACGTAGCGATCGACATAATGCCGGCGCCCTGCCGGTTCGAGGGTGTGGTGGAATACCTGGGGTGGCGCATCACGATGAAACGCAAGCAGGCAGGTACCCTCGTGTTCTACCGCAATTCCGATCGCGTCCACCAGCGCGCCGGCAGCAGCATCGACATCGCTGCTTTGCACGAGCCGGGCGATCGCCTCCAGCCATTCGGTCGATTCGAACCTCGACTTCAATATCCGGATCCCGCTTCAGGCCTGGTAGAGCGCCGCGGTGGCCCCACTGGGATCTTCGATCACGCAAAACCGTCCCCCGGACAGTCCGCGCGGTGAAACGACGACTTTGCCGCCCTTCTCCAGGCATGCAGCGGCGCTCGCGTCTACATCATCCACGACGAAATAAACCAGCCAGCCTGCGGGCAGGTCCCTGTTATCTCCCAGCGCGTGGCAGATGCCGCAAACCGGCTCGCCGCTGGCCGGCATTGTCATATTGAAATCGTCATAGTCACCCATGCTTACCGCTTGGGGACGCAAGCCGACGACGTCCGCGTAGAAATCGCGCAGCGTGGCAGCGTCGTCCACGGTGATATCGATCCAGCCAATCTTGCCTGTTTGCTCACTCATAGTGCCATCGCGTCAAAAAGAAGTAAGAAATGACGCCGCGTTGCCGCCGATGGGGCCTTCGCCGGCACGCGCGAGACGCAAGTAGTCGTTGCCTCTAGGGTAATCAGCCGGCTGCGGATTATGAACCCGCAGCAAGCGGTTTCGATGGTAAAGCTTCAGCTGGGAGCGGAACGGAATTACCCGCGCCGGGTCTCCCCCGGTAAGCTCGCGGTGCAGTACGGGCAGGCGGTACCAGGGCACGTTCATGTCGGCGTGGTGTGCATTGTGATAGCCGAAATTGAGCGTGAGCCAGTTGAGCATCGGGTGTTCGAGCGAGAGAGGGTTGCTGAAGGTGTGCTCCTGCTCCCAGTCGCTGTCGCCCTTGTGAGGTGGTTCGACGTATTCGAACAACGTCGGGTTATAGGGATAGTCGTGCTGCACCATGTCCATGAAGCGCAGCACGTGCATCATGATCAGGTAGGCAACCACATAAAGGATCGCCACCTTCGGAACGACAAACAACAGCGCAGCGAAGATGCCGCCCCGAATCAGGATCACGGTGACGTTGCGACGCCGCTGGCTGCGACGCTGCGGGATCACGAACGAGGTGAACACCATCACGAAATGCATTATGAGGTCGTGAGCGGGAACGTAGAGCCATTCAAGAGCGCGCACGATTTTCAGGATCAGCGGGTGTCTCTCGAAAAAACTGTCGTACTCGAACCAAACGACGTCGTCGTTATCGACGTGGTGGCGAAAATGCTTGTATCGCATGTCCTCGTACGTGCCGTAGGCCGCACCGCACAGCCAGCTCATCGCACGACCGAGGGTCGCATTGTGACGGCTGCGTTTGAACACGAGGTTATGTCCGCACTCGTGAATCAGGTACGCGGCGATGGTCATCGCGTGTGCCAGCAACAAGGTCGCCACTCCGTTCACCAACCACGAGCCGTGAAACAGCCCCGCAAAGCCCGCGACATAACCGGCGACCGCGTAAAGCAACGCACCACCGTTCATGAGCAAGCCTTTCGGTTCTTTAAACAGCGCAATGACCGCCGGCATGGGCCCCTCACAAGCACCGATTCAATCTGTTCAGTTGTACACTTAGCCGTATCGTATTGCTAGCATAGACCCGCAACCTGACGCAGAGAGAAACTGTATGAAACTGGTCACCGCGATAGTAAAGCCATTTCGCCTCGACGATGTGCGCAACGCCCTGAGCGAAGTCGGCATCCAGGGGATGACGGTCAGCGAGGTCAAGGGATTCGGGCGCCAGCGTGGCCATACCGAGCTGTATCGGGGCGCCGAGTATGTGGTCGACTTTCTGCCAAAGGCCAAGATCGAGGTCGCCGTTCCGGACGACCTGGTCGAGCGCACCGTGGAAGCGATCATCGACAGCGCGAAGACCGGCAAGGTGGGCGACGGAAAGATATTCGTCACGCCACTGGACCAGGTCTGGCGAATCCGTACCGGGGAATCGGGCGACGGCGCGCTCTGAGCCACGGTTCGCTAGAATCCGGCGGCGCGCAGTAACTCGCGGGCCAGCATGAACCACAGCACCAGCGCCGCGGCAAAATAGCTCGCAAAACGCAGGATGACTATATTGGCCGTGCAGTGCACCGCGCTGTGAGCGGCACGCAACGCCACGAACGCCCACGCCGAAACCACGTGCATCCCGTCAACAGACTCCGTGACGTAGAGGTAAAGGCACAGCGCGTAGAACACCACCGGCAGCTCGAGCAGATTGCGAAGGTTGTTGGCCGAACGGGTGACTGTCTCGGGGAGCACTGCCGCAGCCATCTCCGGCGTCGCCAGGTCCTGGGGAGCTATCTTGTTCTCCTTGATGTACGTCAGGCGGCGCGCATACATGTAGATCCACACGACCGCGGTCAGCAGCATCATGCCGAGGAACGGCGCAAGGATTGCCTGCGGATCAGCCACCGGTCATGCAGAACGCATTGAGCTTGTTGCCGTCGAGGTCCCTGAAATACGCGGCGTAGAACTGATCGCCGCGTGGTCCGGGAGCACCCTCGTCAGTGCCGCCGAGCTCCAGCGCTTTGGCATGTAACGCGTCGACTTTGTCGGGCGAATCCATGGCCAGCGCAACCATGACGCCGTTGCCGACAGTTGCCGGGTTGCCATCATAGGGTTTCGCGATAGATACGGCGGGCGACGTCATGCCGGTGCCCCAGGCAATAAACCTGTCGCTCTCGATTATTCTCGCTGCTCCAAGCACGGCAAACAGATCATCATAGAATCTCGCCGCCTCGTCATAGTTATTCGTTCCCAGCGTTACGTATCCAATCATTATTCCTGTCCCTTCCCGAGCGCAGGCTCGATTATGCCACGCCAGACCTCGAGCTTTTCGCCAAGCGTCAGCGATGCGTGCGCAGGGCTCGTAGACGGCAGGAGGGCGAACCGGAACTGGTCGTCCGGGCAAGAAGATCGCACGTAGCGATCGAACATTTGCTGCGCTTTCCTGCCATTGAAACACACCAGGCGGATGTCTCGGTGCCGTGCAAAGAACTGTTCGAAATCGTTCGGTACGGCAGACGCCATATCGATATCGGCGTCGAGGCTGCCGGGACGCAGGGAACTCGACAGAACGTCCCACACGGCGATACCGTGCTCCTGCAAAGACCTGCACCGCGCGCTATAGCTGCCCGTCGCGCCTGCGATTACGTGCATTATTTTCCAGAACGCGTTCCGCGGATGGGCGTAGTATTGCCGCGCCTGCAACGAGGCCCTGCTCGGCAGGCTCCCGAGGACCAATACGTGCGCATCCCGTCGCGCTATCGGCGCGAATCCCTGCGCCACCTCCTCGTTTCCGCGACCGATCTCGTGTTCGCTCATATTTGTCTTTGAATTTCGTTGTTATTGCGGCGGCAGCAGCATCAGCATCCCGTTATAAAACTGGACAGCATGGAGGTACCCGCTATGGCAAGAGGCTGGATCACCGCACTGGCGTTGCTTTTGCTGTCGGCGCAAGGCAACGCGAGACCCGACTGCGACAAGCTTGCGTGCGACGAAGTCAAACAGGCAATCCGTGAGATCGAATCGCGAATGCGCTCAGGGTATTCTCGCTCACAGGGTGAAAGATACGAGGCCAGACTGCGAAAACTCAAGCGCAGGCGCAGCAAGGTCTGCCGCTAGCCGGCTCGCCGATCAGTAACCCCGCATGGGGTCCACCACGTTCAGCAACCGGTCTCCCGCGATGAACCGCCGGACATTCTCCCGTGCAATCGCCAGCTGCCGCTCCCTGTTGTTTCCGTACCAGGCAATGTGCGGCGTGATGATAACGTTCGGCATGCGCCACAACACATGATCCGCTGGCAATGGCTCCGGGTCGGTCACGTCCAGGCCGGCTCCGGCGACACGCCCGTCCGCGAGCGCGTCGACGAGATCATCCGTCACGACGCTGCGGCCACGGGCAACGTTTACGAAAAACGCACCCGGCTTGACTGCATCGAAAAAGGCCTTGTCAAACAACCCTTGCGTTTCCGGTGTCAGCGGCAGTGCGTTAATGACTACATCGGCCTGCGCGGCGAGTGCGAACAATTCATCAGAAAGACCGACGTAATCAACGTAGTCCGGTCCGGAGCGGGAGCTGTTGCGCGTCGCAATCACTCGCATGCCGAGCGCCGCAGCGCGTTTGGCGGCGGCCCTGCCGATGCCTCCGAGGCCGACGACGAGCACCGTTTTGCCGTCGACGGACATCATGCCGATGTCATCACCGATTGATCGGTTCCATTCACCTTCAGGCATGCTCTTGGCCTGATGCGTCAAGCCGCGGGTCAGGCTCAACATCATGGCAATGGCGTGCTCGCCGATAACGGGTGATGCCATCTTCTGCATATTCGTCAGCAGTACCCTGCCACTGGCAACCTCCTCGACCGCGAGGCACCTCTCTGCTCCGGCACCGAATATCTGAATCCAGACGAGTGAGTCTGCGGCGGCAACCACGTCCTCATTGCAAAAGCCGACTATGGCATCGGCATCACCCGCTTCCGCCAGCGCGACATCTGCCGAGGGCGCGGAGACGAAACGTACGTCGGGAAATTCTTTTCGAAGCATCGCAACGAGTTCCCCTGCGTCCCGGATGACGAGCTTCTGTGGCGGTCTCCAACCCTCGAGATCACGGCTCGCAACCGGGCCCTCCCGGAGCCCTGCTTCGTCGATGAGCCTCTCGACCGAGACTTCGGCACGGGACGGCGCGACGGCCGCAGCCCACGCAACCGCGCAGATAATCAAGATTCGTAACACGGCCAAATCCCCACTGGTCCCCGGACGCCCAGAGGATACGGGACCCGGGGCAACCGGGCCAGACTGCCGAATCAGGCGGGGAAGAAGTCGATCGGTTTGGTGGTCGTGATCGGCTCGACGTCCTTGGCTTCAAAACGGAACTGCTTGACGCGAAGTACCAGCTTACGCTCGAGCTCCGCATCGCCGAGTTCGCTCGATATGACCTCGCAGAACGTCACTTCACCGGTCGGCGCGATCGTGAGCCGAAGTACCAATTTACCTTCGAGTGTCGGATCGGCACGCAGCGCCCGATTGTAGAGAGCAAAGATCGCGCCCTTGTTCTTGTCGAACACGAGCTCGATTTCTTCGCGCGAGCGCGACGCCTTGCCGCTGGTGCCCGTGCGACGCGCGCCGCCGGCCACCTGCTGCTCGATCCCTGCAACGGGGCTTTCCACTTTCGTGGTCGATCGAGCGGCAATTCCGGTACCGCCGGTATTGCGGCTCATGCTCGCGGTATTGATACCGGCCGACGCGGTGCCCACCTTGGAGGTTATCATCGAGCGCTCGTTGCGCTGCGACTCGCCAACGGAAGCCGTGAGCTGGCGGTCATCGACAGCCTCCACGAGGTCTCGGTCGACGAGGTCGGCAAGATCCTCCGTGAATGGCATCAGGGCAGCTTGCGCCCTTTCGCGCGCAATTTCCTCACGCGTGGGCTGGGGCTCAGGCTGCGGCTCGGGTTCCGGTTCGGGTTCAGGCTCGGTCTCTGCAACCTGCTCCGGCTCCGGCTCCTCTTCAGGTTCGGGTTCCTCCGGCTCGGGTTCCGGCGGCGGCGGAGGCGGCAATGGTTTTTCCTCGAGCATCAGTTGCGCGATGCGTGGTGGAATCTCGATGATCTCCATCGGATCCGGTTCCGGTGCCGGGAGGAACGGCCAGACGATACTGAGCACGAAAGCGATCAGGAACGTGATGCCGAGCAGGCGCTGGAAACGCTTTTCCTGGCTCTTGCCCGATGTCCACGGCAGCTCGTACTCTCTGTAAAACGGTAAATCCAAAGCCGTTTCTCCTAATACTCTTTCGCGTTCGCCTCGCGTTGCCCCTGGCGACGCCCTTAACGTGCCGCCTGCAGGTTGTCGAGCTTGTCAGAGCTCTTTTGCAGGACGGCGAGCGAAATCTGTCCGTAATCCGATTTCGTGCAGGTCGCCATGACTTTCTTGAGGAGGCGATACGGAATCTCCTTGTCACCCATGATCGTGACCTCACGACTCGCTATGTCTTCGTTCGCTTCGCGGCGCAAGACCCGATCGTTCTGCGACAACAGGGCCTCGCGAAGTGCAGGAATGTCGTTGCCCTTGATAGCCATGACATCATTTATTTTCGCGACGGGCGTTCCCTGTACGATGATGTCCTCTTCACCGATGAGAATGACGACCGTCTCCCGGGCCTTGTCCTCCGCGATCGACTCCGGCAGCTGCAGGTCCTTCGCATTCGGCAGCGTTTCCACATCCGACGAATTAACGAGCAGGAAGAACACCAGGATCGTGAAAATATCCATCAGCGAGACGAGGTTGAGCCCCGCACTTTTCCCGTGGCGCTTGTGATGCTTCTTCATCCGCTTGGCGCGGGCTGACTTGACCATCGCTAGGCACCTCCCTCGCTGACCGGCGCATCGCCGATCGAAATGTCGGGGAACAGGTCGAAACGTTTCACGGACTGTTCATCCTCGTCGACTCGTTCCACAATTCTCACGCGGTCCATAACCTGGACGAGCGTGTCGTACTGAATATCCTGCTCGAGCAAGATTGACGCATCCGTTTTTGCCGGATAGCGCCTCTTCAGCTCGGACAGCTTGTTACTCAGCGCCTCGTAGTCGTAACCGTCGCCTGTATTCGGATAGACACCGAGCAAGCCCTGGTTACGGTCGCCGACTTCGATCTTGTCGGCCCTGATAATGACTTCGAGTTGGAACGCCTGGTCCTGTTGCTCGGCGGGCTCGGTAGAGGAGCCTGGCAGGTTCAGTTCGATAACCGCCAAACGCGAGAACACCGCCGTGATCAACAGGAACGGAACCAGGATCACCATCAGGTTCATGAATGCCGTGATGTTGAGCTCCGCCGTCTCTACGTTGCGACGGCCGCTCTTTCGGCTGCGGATCATAACTACGCTCCGGCGCCCTTAAGCTGTCTCTCGGTGACGGCGTTCAGGAACTTGACGCTCGCCATTTCGAGGCTGTCCACCAGCTGGTTGGTCTTTGTCTGCAGCAATGCGTGGACCAGCAGCAAGGGAATGGCGACCATCAGACCGAATGCGGTCGTGTTCATCGCGACGGAAATGCTGGCCGACAACAGGTCCGCCTTGTCCGCCGGGTTTGCATTCGACACCGCGGTAAACGCGCGAATCAGGCCGATAATCGTACCGAGCAGACCGAGCAGCGTGGCGATGTTGGCGAGCGTCGCAAGGTAGTGCGTGCGCTTCTCCAGCCGCGGCAGCACCTCCATGAGGCTCTCTTCCATCGCCTTCTCGATATCGTCACGCCGGCGCGCCGATTTCACGCGGTAAAGGCCGTACGTCAGGATCGAGCCAATCGCCGCTTTCGACTTTGCCGTGTGTGCAGCGGCTTCCTGGAAATTGCCTGCCTTGAGAAACGGCACGATCTTCTTCCACAGGGCCCGGTTGCTTGCACCCGAAATTGTCAGATACATCCAGCGTTCGATGGCGATTGCGACGCCGAACGCGAATACGAACAGGATCGGGTACATGAATGCACCGCCATCCTGGAAAAACCGCACGATAGTGCCCATTTGATTGCTCCTCTTAGATCAAACCGCGCGCCGCGACGCGCCCTTACTCTTCATCACCGTACAGGTCGCCGTAGAAGTCGACCTGACGCGTAAATTCTTCCCGGTCCAGCGGCGCCAGCACTTCGTCGAGCAGCGTATTCACGGGCCTGCCCGTCAGTTCGCCCGGCTGCGCCTTTTGCCAGGGTACGATGTAAAGCACCTTCGGCAATTCCTGGTTGCCGGTGATTTCCGTGCGACCCAGGGTCATCTCGTCCATCACCCCGCCAAACGATTCCCGCCGCGTGACATCCTGCGCGATGACCGCCTCGGCTTCCTCGGCAGCGGGCTCAGCCGACGTATCGACCGCCGGCTCCAGCGCTTCGGCGTCGTCGAACCCGGCGGACGTATCCACGGCCGGCTCGAGTTCGTCGGCACCGTCCTGCGCAGATACCTGCACGCTTGCCAGCGCGATGCCCATCACGATCCCCGCCCTGATCAGATTGCGTCCGTCAGCTCTCATACACTTCATTCCGCTGTGTTCGCCGTTCGCTGAGACGCCGCCACACGACGCTGCAGGTCGGTGATCCACTTTTCGACCTGCTCATCACCCCCGACGATCTCCTGGTAACGCTCGAAATGCTGCAATGCAGAATCGAGGCGCTGCAGGTAGAGCTCGTTGAGGACGCCCAGGTTGTAGTGTGCCAAGGCGTAATCCGGCTTCGCTGTGACGGCCTTCAAATATGCGGCCTCCGCCTCCAGAAATTTGCCATTTCTGCGAAGTAGCATGCCAAGCTGATTGAGCGCCGGCGCATATTCGGAATTCAGTGCAAGCGCCGCGTTGACTGCTGCCCTTGCATCCTCATCGTTGTCGTCATTGACATGGATAATGGCGAGATTGACGTAGGCGCCGGGATAGCCGGGATACCGCAGCACGAATTCCTTGAAGCGGAGTTCCGCGTCCAGAAAATCGCCGGAAGCCATCACGGCAACCGCCTGCTCATACATCGTGAGCGCCTCCGGCGGTACCTCGGCTGCCCCAGGGTCACCCGGAGCCGACTGTTCGGTCCGGCCGCTTTCGGCGCCATCCGCCCTCGGGCCGCTGGATGCGCAGCCCGAGGCCGCCAGTGCCAGCCCCAGCAAGGTCAGGCCCGGCAAGGCCTTGTCAGTAAAGTGCTGTAACCACATCTTCACTGCGCTCCAGTTTCGCGTAACGTGCCGGCAGCAGGCCTGCCAGTCGATTGAAACTTCTCTCGACCCATTCGTCCCAGATGCCGTCAGTCGCACGGTCGGTGTTTGCCTTATACAGATCGATTGCCTTCTCCTCGATCGGGAATACCTGCTCCTCGAGGAGCAGCTCGTATTGCTCCAGCGCGTCGGCATCGAGGTCTCGGGGCCGTTCCGATTCCATCACGTCGTCGGCAAATGATTCATATACCTGTGCGAGGCGGAACGTGGACTCGGTCGTCACTTCGGCGACCCCGTAATCGGCGGCATCGGTGTACGCTTCGATGACGTCTTCCATCAGTGCCCGTTTGAGCTTCATGCTCTCGGCGAGCGGCTGCGTGAGCTGCACCACCTCGAATCGCTTGCGTACCGGTTCGGCAAGACGCACGGAGGCCTTTGCCGCCAGATACCGGGTGCGATCACTGCGCTGCGCCCCGGCACGGGCATCAACATCGATGATGTCGTTAAGCCGGGCGGTCACCTCAGCGCTGTCACCCTGTGCCTCGGCGATCTCCAGCAGGCGATAGCGGGCTTCGATCGACTCGGACAAAGGGTCTGGGTAGCGCTCGACAATGCTCTCGAGCACGCGCTTTTCGCTGGCAACGATGCCGCCTGTCTCATACAGTTCTGCCGCTTTCCAAAGCGCCTCTCGTCGTACCTCGTCACTGCTGCTTGGTGCGATGGCAATCCGTTCAAACTCCGCGGCTGCCTGAGCCCCGCGGCCGGTTTCCATATACGTTACGGCCAGCTTCTGCGAAATGTCGTCGGCAAATTCACTGTCCGGGTAGTTACGGCGATACCGCTCCAGCAAGATGGCAGCGCGGTCCCAGGCCGCCATGCTAATCAGCGCGGCGGCCGCATCGTATTCAGCGGTCGCGCGAATGTTCGAATCGGGCACCGCATTGCCCAGACGGGTGAAATGTGCCACCGCGGTCTCGAGGTCGCCGGCATCCCTCGCCTGCTCGCCCTGCTTGTAAATAGAAGACGCAATCCGTTCTTTCACCTCGTTCGACGCCTCTGCATCGTCGACCGGTGTAAGGCCGCGCAGGCTGTAATAGGCGGTTTCCGCCTCCGCGAAGTTCCCGAGGTCGAATTGCGAATGCGCGACCACGGTCCACGCGGTCCGAGCCAGCTGCGGCTCAACCGGGGGTTGCTTGGCTATTACGGTCTGGCCGACCGCGATCGCCAGGTCGAACTGATTCTGGGCGAAGAGATCCTCGGCTACCGTCGTGAGCACGGTGCCCGACTCCGGATGATGGGGATAGGTATC
>JBFEXY010000049.1:0-11948 GCA_041562415.1 Woeseiaceae bacterium | reverse complement strand
CTGCGAGTTCACCGAAGATGGCGGCAATTCTACCGACTTTTCCCGAATTTGGAATTAAATTCGACGCTATCGAGGCCGGCGGGGTGTTCCTCTGTGTCATGGTTCGCCGCGCTGTGCGCGGCTGCGCTTTACTTCCGTCGAGGAACACCCCGGCCGGCGTGCACTGGCGCGATCGCGTTGCGCTGATCGGTCATGCCGGCGATCCGGGCGTTTATAGACCGAAGTAAAGCGCAGCGCAGCGAGCCATGAGGGAGAAAAATGACCGGATCGCCGGCCTCTTGCACCGAATCCATCATCGCGATCGCGCAACCGCGGCTAAAGTTCGAGGGCTTCGCGGGCGGTGTCGGAGTCGATCTCGCCGGCGTCGAGGCGGGCGAGGACGTTACTGATCTTGTCGAGGTCCGGGCGATGCAGTTCACCGAAGTGGGCGTTCAGGAACTCGCCATCGGCCGTGACGATCATCGTGAAGGGCATCGCGTGAAACTGTAGTCCTGATTGTTCGGCCACCGCCATCGCGTCCATCTCGCCTACCAGGATGGGGTAATTGAACTCTGCTGCTTCGGCGTACTGCCGGACGTCCTCCATGACGTCGACGGCGATGCCGATTATCAGGATGCCGTCGTCGCCTTGCTCGGCCTGGAATTCCTTGAGCAACGGTATTTCGCGTCGGCACGGCGTGCACCAGGTCGCCCAGAAGTTGAGTAGCCGGTGGCGGCCGTCGAATTCGTCGAAGTCGTGCATTTCGCCGTCGAGACCGAGCAACTGAAATGACGGGTGGCTGTTTGCTTCGAGTGTAGGCGCTGCCACCGTCTCGACTTGCGTACGTCCGGTAGTTGCGGGTTCCGTCTTGACGGCCGCAATGCGGCCCGCCATGAACAGCGCGCCAGCCATCAGGCCCAACAGCGCGACGCCGAAAATTAATAAGACTCTGGACACGGAATTACCTGCTTTCTAGCGTGCAGTATTGACTGTCGCCGCCGGAGCGGCAAACGCCTTTTGCACATGGTCGGCGAAGGTCTCCGCCTTCATGTAACCCACGACTTCATAGCCGTGGCGCTGCTGGCCATCCGTGCCGAAGAATATGATGGTCGGCGGTCCGAAAACGCCGAATCGATCGAGCAACGCCTTGTCGTCGGCATCGTTCGCGGTGACGTCTGCCTGCAGCCAGACCGTGTTCGAGAGCGCCGCCTGCACCCGTTCGTCGGTGAAAGTCCACGCTTCCATTTCCTTACACGATACGCACCAGTCCGCGTAGAAGTCGAGCATCAGGCTATTGCCCCGGCTCGACGCAGCCGCGATCTCGCGGTCGAGATCCTCCACCGTCTTGATGCGCTGGAAGGGCAGTTCGTCATGCGTGGCTATGGTCGCACCGCCGTCACCGCCTATGTTGACGCTCGCAAGGGGCTGCAGCGGATTCGATCCGCCGGTCACCGCACCGAGCACCATCAGCACGCCCCAGATCATTGCGAGTACGCCGAAGCCCTTGCCCATCTTCTGAGCGGGACTTGCCTCCGGACCGAAGGTTGTCAGGCCGCCCATGAATACACCCGCCATGAAGGTCAGTACCGCCCACAGCGTCAGCGTTACAGTGCCCGGCAGAATGCGCGACAGCATCCAGATAGCCAGGCCGAGCATCATGAAGCCGAACGCGCCCTTGATCGCGACCATCCAGGGTCCGGCTTTCGGCAGAAGTTTGCCCTGCGCGGCGCCCACCAGCAGCAGCGGCGCGCCCATACCAAGACTCATTGCGAACAAAGCGGCGCCACCACGGACCATGTCGCCGGACTGTGCCATGACGGTCAGCGCCGCGATCAGTGCTGGCGCGACGCAAGCGGTGACAACCAGCGCCGATAGCGCGCCCATGATGAACGCGCCGATCATCGTGCCGCTCTTCTGCTTGCCACTGACGCCGGCAAGCTTGCTCTGGATCGAGCTCGGCATTTGCAGGTCATACGCGCCGAACATGCCGATTGCGAGAAACACGAACAGGCCGGCGAAAAGGATCAGGATCCACGGCTGGTTGAAGGTGGCTTGCAGCTGCATCCCGGCTGCTGCGGCGGCAACGCCCGCGCCGGTATAAATGATGGCCATGCCCATGACGTAACTCAGGGCGAGCGTAAACCCGCGCATCGGGCTGACGTCGTCACCTTCGCCGGCGATGATCCCCGACAGGATGGGCACCATCGGCAGCACGCAGGGCGTGAACGCCAGGCCCAGGCCCGCAAGGAAGAACACGCCGACGGCAACCCAAATGCTCGATCCCGTGATGATCTGCGCGAGACGGGCCTGTTCCGACACCGGGGCAGCCGCAGCCCCGGCGGCCGGCGCAGTGATGTCGCTGAGGTCACTGATCACCTTCGCCGCGGGCAGGGCCACCGTCATCACCTGCGTTTGCGGCAGGTAACAGAGGCCGCCGTCGGCGCAACCCTGGTAGCCGACTTCGAGTTCGAGCTCCATCGCTTCGGGCGTTGCCCGGGCGATCGCCAGCCGGCCGATGACCTCGTTGTAGTAAACCTCGGACTCGCCGAAGAACTCGTCGTACTTCAGCTTGCCTTTCGGAAGGTCGAGCTGACCCGCCTGTGCATCGGGGCTGAGCGACTTCGCGGTAATTCGATGCTTGTAGACATAGAAGCCCGGCTCGATACGGATACCGATCTCCACGGTATTGCCGTCGACGGGAAACACGTCCGGGAAGAAGACTTCTTCGGGCGGAGGAAACTCACTGGAACCGGCTCCCGCGAGGCCGCTGAGGTCGATCTTGCCGCTGTCCGCGGCGGGCTGGGCGAGTTCGACCGTCTCGATCCATGTCTGCGGCATATAGCAAAAGCCATCGTCGGTGCAGCCGCGACTGTTTATCGTCAGCAGGAAAGACGTCGGTTTTTCACCCTTCACCGTGTAAGGGATGCGGACGAAAAAATTGCCCCGGTAGATGACCTGCTCACCGAGAAACTCGTCGTTGTAGACTTTGCCCTCCGGCAATTCCGGTTGGCCGAGCGCGATAGTCGGATCGGCGGATTCGAAGCCGAATGCGCTCTGGTACATGTAAAAGCCGTCATCGACAGCCCAGTCGATCTCGATGGCGTCACCCGCGTCGAAGACCACGTAACGGAACACTTCCTCCGGGCGTGGAGGTTGGTCGTCAGCCGCGAAAGCGGGCAGCGACGCGACCAGGGTCGCGACGAGCAGCAGGCGGGCAATCATCGAAGTTGTCTTCATAATCAATTGGCCAGGAGCGGGTCTCGCTCCGAAATAGACCCCAAAAGGGCTGCAAATGTTTCGAAATTCGCGCCGGGCGCGACGCAGGATACCGGCGGGCGGGGGCATTGTCATGGATGGCCGTCGCGTTTTTGGCCGAGAAAGGCCGGAATGGTGCTTGAAATTTGAATCGCCGTCCCTATCATTAGCACTCCCTTAGGCCGAGTGCTAACAGCGCGGCCCGGAAGACCGCAAAAAGTCGGTTACAAATCAACAGTTTATAGGAGAATGAAACCATGAAGATTCGTCCGCTTCATGATCGGGTCATCGTAAAGCGCATGGAAGAAGAGCGCACAACGCCAGGCGGCATCGTCATTCCTGACGCGGCCACCGAAAAACCGATCAAAGGTGAAGTCATTGCCGCGGGTAACGGAAAAATTCTCGAAAACGGCGACATTCGGGCCCTGGACGTCAAGGTTGGCGACAAGGTCCTGTTTGGCAAGTATGCCGGCACCGAGGTCAAGGTTGAAGGTGAAGAACTGCTCGTGATGAAGGAAGACGACATCATGGCGGTGATCGAGGCCTGAGAACCCGTTATCCCATCAAGTTATTCAATCAGGCGGCAGGAGCCGCTGTAGATATCAGAGGAAATACACATGGCTGCTAAAGAAGTACGTTTTGGCGACGACGCGCGGAACAAGATGTTCGCTGGCGTGAATGTCCTCGCCAACGCAGTAAAAGTGACGCTGGGTCCGAAGGGCCGCAACGCAGTTCTCGACAAGAGCTTCGGTGCACCCACGGTCACGAAGGACGGCGTCTCGGTCGCGAAGGAAATCGAACTGGAAGACAAGTTCGAAAACATGGGCGCGCAGATGGTCAAGGAAGTTGCTTCCCAGACCTCGGACGAAGCGGGTGACGGCACTACGACCGCAACGGTTCTGGCGCAGGCAATCCTGCGTGAAGGCCTGAAGTCGGTTGCGGCCGGCATGAACCCGATGGATCTGAAGCGCGGTATCGACAAGGCAAGCGCTGCTATTGTCGAACAGCTCCAGAAGCTGTCGGAGCCCTGCGAAGACGGCAAAGCCATTGCCCAGGTTGGCAGCATCTCTGCCAACTCGGACGTAGAGATCGGCGAGATCATCTCCGAGGCCATGGAGAAAGTCGGCAAGGAAGGCGTCATCACGGTTGAGGAAGGCCAGGGCCTGGCGAATGAGCTCGACGTCGTCGAGGGCATGCAGTTCGACCGTGGCTACCTGTCGCCCTATTTCATCAACGAGCCGACGAGCCAGCAGGTTGAGCACGAGAATCCGCTGATTCTGCTCCACGACAAGAAAATCTCGAACATCCGCGACATGCTGCCGATCCTCGAGGGCGTGGCGAAAGCCGGTCGTCCGCTGATCATCGTTGCGGAAGACGTCGAGGGCGAAGCGCTCGCAACGCTGGTCGTCAACAACATCCGCGGAATCGTCAAGGTTGCTGCCGTCAAGGCACCGGGCTTCGGCGACCGCCGCAAAGCCATGCTGCAGGACATCGCAATCCTGACCGGCGGCCAGGTCATCTCCGAGGAGATCGGCCTGTCGCTGGAGAAGGCGTCGCTCGATGATCTCGGTGAAGCCAAGAAGATCCAGATCTCGAAGGAGAACACGACGATCATCGACGGCGCAGGACGTCCAGAGGACATCCACGGCCGTGTTGACCAGATCAACCGCGAGATAGAGGAGTCAACTTCGGACTACGACCGCGAGAAGCTCCAGGAGCGCGTTGCCAAGCTGTCCGGCGGTGTTGCGGTCATCAAGGTTGGTGCTGCGACCGAAGTCGAGATGAAAGAGAAGAAGGCTCGCGTCGAAGACGCGCTGCACGCCACTCGCGCTGCCGTCGAAGAAGGCGTCGTGCCGGGTGGTGGCGTTGCCCTGATCCGCGCCGTCAAGTCTATCGGGAAGCTGAAGGGCGACAACCACGACCAGGATGTCGGCATCAACATACTGAAGCGTGCCGTCGAAGAACCGCTGCGCCAGATCGTGCACAACGCCGGCGGCGATGCAAGCGTTGTCCTGAATGCCGTTGCCGAAGGCAAGGGCAACTATGGCTACAACGCGGCAACCGGTGAGTATGTCGACATGATCGAGGCCGGTATCCTCGATCCGACGAAAGTCACCCGCCACGCACTGCAGAACGCAGCATCGGTATCCGGGCTGCTCCTTACGACCGAGGCAATGATCGCTGAATTGCCGAAGCAAGAAGGTCCCGCGATGCCTGACATGGGCGGCATGGGCGGCATGGGCGGCATGATGTAAGCCACCCCTCTCGCACGACAAAAGCCCGGCTTAGGCCGGGCTTTTTTTTGCCTTCGTATGTAAGCGGGCATGCGGCCATGTTCGATGCGATGGTCGGGACTTCCGGGTGTTCCTCGACGGAAGTAAAGCGCAGCGCAGCGAGCCATGACGGAGAGGAACAACCGGAAGTCCCGAGATTCCCGGTTCTCCAACAAATGAAGCCGGGCATTGCCCGGCTTTGGTTTGGCTGATCGCGGGGTGCGTCAGGCCCGGCGCAGCGCTTCGATGCGCTCGGGGATCGGCGGATGGCTCAGGAACAGCTTCATCATCGCGCTCTTGCCGCCCGAGATGCCAAAAGCCTGCATCTCCTTCGGCAGCTGCGACGGCACGTTGGACTCGAGCCGCTGCAGGGCGCGAATCATTGGCTCGCGGCCGTTGAGCTTCGCAGAGCCTGCATCCGCGCGGAACTCGCGCTGGCGGGACACCCACATGACGATGGTGCTGGCGAGGATGCCGAGCACCAGCTGCGCCGCGATTACCGCGCCGAAGTATCCAAGCCCGTAGCCGGACTCGTTGCGCAGGATGACCCGGTCGACGAAGTGGCCAACCACGCGCGACAGGAAGATGACGAACGTGTTAACCACGCCCTGCACGAGGGCAAGGGTAACCATGTCACCGTTGGCCACGTGAGAGATTTCGTGCGCCAGGACGGCCTCGACCTCTTCCTTTGGCATGCCGCGCAACAAGCCCGTGCTAACTGCGACGAGCGCCGCATTGCGGCGGGCACCGGTCGCAAACGCGTTCATGTCCGGCGCATCGTAGACCGCCACTTCCGGAGTCTCGATGCCCGCTTCACGAGCCTGCCGCTCGACGGTGGCGACCAGCCAGGACTCCGCCGAGTTCTGCGGCTGCGTGATTACTCGCGCCCCGGTAGACCGCTTCGCCAGCCATTTGGACATGGCGAGCGAGATGAACGAACCGCCGAAGCCGATGACCAGCGAGAGCACCAGCAGGGCCTCGTAATTGATGCCCGTGCCGCTCTCGTCGAGGATGCGATCAACGCCCAGCAGCCGCAGCGCGATGCTCAAAACGAGCAAGACGGCCAGGTTTGTGGCGATGAACAGCATGACGCGTTTGAACATAGTTGCTACTCCGAATGTAGATCAGGTTCCAGAAATGATGGCGTCGGCGGCGCTTTCAAGGCTTCCGCGACCCATTCCCGGAAGCGCTAACCTGCCGCGGGCGCCCGGCGTCGCTGCGACGTCTTCCGGTAGCGGAACCACAACCGCAGCCCGAGCAATACCGCGAGAATGACCGCATAGATCAGCGGGTCACGGATGTCTTTCTTCACCTGCCACCAGTAGTGCCAGACGCCGAGTATGCCCACGACATAAGCACCGTAGTGAAGCTGCTGCCAGTACCTGCCCAGCCGTCGCCGCATACCGTTAGTCGAGGTTGCCGCCATCGCAGCGAGAATCAACAGCGCGGCGAATCCGATCGTGATGAACGGCCGCTTGACGATGTCCTCGACGATCGCGGACCACAGCACGCCCTGGTCAAGAATCAGCCAGGCGAGGAAGTGCAGCAATGTGTAGAAGAAGGCATACAGGCCCAACATGCGCCGGAATCGTTGCAGCCAGTTCCAGCCGGTGAGACGCCGTAAAGGCGTTACGGCGAGAGCGATCAAGATGAAACGCAGTCCCCAGTTGCCAAGCCGATCCTGGATCTCCTCGACGGGATTGGCGCCTAGCGAGCCGGTGACCTCGAAGATGTCGCCGAGCAACAGCAGTCCCGGCACGAGGCCGAGCACAAAGACGACAGGCTTCCAGACGAAGCGTATCTGCGTGAGCGCGTCCAAAACTCAATAGTTCTTGCGGAGGTCGAGCCCTGAGTACAGGTGCGCAACCTGCTCGCCGTAGCCGTTGAACATCAGCGTCGGCTGCTTGCCGACAAAGCGCCCGCTCCCGATGCGGCGCTCACGCGCCTGGCTCCAGCGCGGGTGGTCGACGTCGGGATTGACGTTTGCGTAGAAGCCGTATTCCCAGGGCTGGGACATGTTCCAGCTGGTTTGTGGCTGTTCCTCGACAAAACTGATACGCACGATGCTCTTGATGCCCTTGAAGCCGTATTTCCAGGGCACGACGAGTCGTATCGGCGCGCCGTTGGGGTTCGGCAACGCTTCGCCGTAAAGACCTACTGCCAGGATGGTCAACGGATTGGTGGCTTCCTCTATGGTAAGGCCCTCTCGATACGGCCACTCCAGAACCGGCCGTCGCTGGCCGGGCATGCGTACCGGATCGTGCAGGGTCTCGAAGGCAACATGCTTGGCGTTCGAGGTGGGCTTGAAGTGTTTCACGACGTCCGCAAGAGAGATGCCGACCCACGGGATTACCATGGACCACGCCTCGACGCAGCGCATGCGGTAGATGCGCTCCTCGAGGTCGAACGGCTTGATGAAATCGTCGAAATGAAATGAGCCTGTCTTCTCGGCGTGCCCGTCAACCGTAATGCGCCAGGGACGCGGCTCGAAGTCCTTCGAATTGCGGGCCGGATCATCCTTCGCCGTACCGAATTCCCAGAAATTGTTATAGGTGGTGATGTCGTCGAAACTCGTCGGCGTTTCGTCGGTGCTGAACTCGCTTTGCCGCACGTCCGGGAGTTTTGCAAATTCACCACGCGGTACGACAGCACCCAAAACAGGGGAGGCGAGCGCGATGCTGCCCGCAGCGGCGCCGGCCGCCATGAACTGCCTGCGGTTCAAATAATTTTCCTTGCTCGTGATCTCCGACGGACGAATATCTGACGGTTTGCGAATCAGCAACGTAATCTCCCGGTTATCGCCTGTATCCAGTAGACCGGCCCCAGGACCGAAATATTGCACATCCGGGCGTGCCTGGTATCTACTGCTACAACTTGTTACGGATACGGTGTTATGTCGAAAGTGCCGGAAACGGCGCCGCGTCGCGTCCTGCAGGCATACTACGCGGCCACGATCGTCTTTTTGATGCTGGACTACGGCGCAGGCCTGAACGTGCGCATCGCGGGCCTGGAGGGATTCCCGCAGCTGAAGGCCGGCTATTACCTCGTCATGTTCGCCTGTCTCGGCGTAACGCTGTGGCGGCCGGGGTGGTCCACGGCCGTTGGCGTCGTCGAGTCGCTGGCGACACTGGTGACCCTCATTTTCAGCGTCGCGTTACGCTCGATGTTCCTTGCCGAGCCTATGCAGGATACCGGCCCCGGCTTCGCCGGCGCGGCGGAGCTGGTGAACTTCCTCCTCGCCGGGTCGATCGCCTGGTATGCCTGGCAGCGCGGCCTCGCGCAATTGTTCGGGCCGCAGCGCCGGCACAACGGCTAATGCTGTCAAAGTCGTCGAACGTCGCGAAAGTTCCACGAATTATTCCTCCCGGCGCCGTTCTAACTCATTAAGGTGCGATTAAGTCGGCGCACGTAAGCTTGATATCAGGGCAGATAACACCATTTCTGCGAGCATGGAGACAAATGTCAGATGAGTGACTCGATGCACCATATCGAAAGAACCCGGCCCACCGGCCCGGATAAAGGGCCGGTGCCCGCGGCTGCGCTGCATGTCGAGGTCATAGCCGACCTGGTCTGCCCGTTCTGCTATATCGGGAAACATCGCCTCGATGAGGCGATGCAGGCGGTGCAGGGGCCGAGCGACATCAGCTGGTATCCGTACCAGCTGAACCCCGACATACCCGAGAACGGGATGTCGCTGCATGATTACCTGTCCATGCGATTCGGCAGCCCCGCCAACGTCGAGCCAATTCTCGAACAGCTTGCGGCCGACGCGCGGCGTGAAGACATCGACCTGCGGTTCGACCGGATCGAGCACGTGCCGAATACGCTGCGGGCTCACCGGCTCATGTACCTCGCGGAGACGAAGCGCAAGGATCAAAGCGCACTTGCGGAGGAACTTATGACGGCGTTCTTCCGGCGGGGCGAGGATATTGGTGATATGGAGATCCTCGTCGCACTCGGCGTGCGCCACGGTCTCCTGCCCGATGACATCGAACGCGTAATGGACGAGGAAAGTTCACGACAGATCGTCTTGTCGCGTGAGGCGCAGGTCCGGTCGAGCGGTATCGCCGGGGTGCCGGGCTTCCTCCTGAACCGCCGCCTGCTCGTGATCGGTGCACAGGACAAGGACACGCTGGTCAACGCATTCGATCGTGCCATGTTCGGCGAGGGTACCGACGCAATCGTCTCGCCGGCGCTGCATTAACGAGACGTCAGGCGAGCCGCCGCTTCAACCAGTCGATCATGAGCCGGTTAACCTCTTCCGGCTTTTCCTGCTGGCTCCAGTGACCGCAGTTCCCGAGCATGTGGATTTCGAGGTCGTCGACCAGAGGTTTCATTGCGTCGATATGTTCGGGTGCGATTATTACGTCGTCTTCTGCGCCGATAAACAACGTGGGAATGTGGATGCGCTGGTCGAACTCTTCCTGTGATTCCCAGTTGTGCGTCCAGTTTCGATACCAGTTGATCGGGCCCGTGAAGCCGGTGTTTGCAAACGCGGCTGCGAAATAGTCCCGTTCCGCATCGGAAAGCAATGGTTTACCGCCGCCGTGGCCGCGAGCCATCAGCTTCAACAGGCTCACCACCTTCGCTTGAGAGGGAAGCTGGTCGAACTGTTCACGGGAAATCTGCCCGCGCCGCATCATGATATTGAAAAAGTGTACGGGATCGCTCGCAAAGACCCTGTCGGCTTCGTCCGAGTCCTGGAAGTTGACGATGTAGAAGTCATTGCCGAAGCGCTCGCGCATGACCTGGATCGGGTCGATCGGCAGTCGTGGGTAGTGCGGGATGTTCAGAACGATCATGCGCTCCATGCGCTCGGGCGCACGCATCGCCATCTGCCAGAGCAGCAGTGCGCCCCAGTCGTGACCCACGAAAGTGGCGGAATCGAGTCCCAGGGCGTCGAGCAGTCCGTGAATGTCTGCGATCAACTCCTCGATACGGTAATCACGAATCTCGGCGGGTACATCCGTGCGTCCATAGCCACGCTGGTCCGGCGCAATTGCACGAAACCCTGCGGCGGCGAGCGCGGGCAACTGATGCCGCCACGAGAAGGCCAGTTCGGGAAATCCGTGCAGCATGATTACCGGCAGGCCGTCGCCTTGTTCATAGAACGCCATACGAATACCGTTGGTCTCTACGAACGCCGGCTTCGGAAACGCGGGGGCGATGTAATCCATCATTCGCTCCTGCTTGCGCAGTCGATGCACAGCCGCGCAGTGGGATCGGCGTCCAGACGCCGGGGGTTGATAGGCTCTTCGCAACGCTCGCAATCGCCGTAGCTGCCGTCATCGATGCGCCGTATCGCAGCATCGATTTCGCGAAGCTGCGCCGCACGCCGCTGCCTCGACGCTTTGGCCATAGCTTGCACCTGCAGGGCGTCCATGCGGGACAGCCTGCCGACCCTGGCCTGGTCCAGTTGCACGACGGCGGCCTGGTCATCACCACTATCTGCGATGCTTTTTAGTTCCTCCCGCATCGCGATCAGCTTTTGTTTCAAGGGATTCATATCGCCCCTATCCTAACGATATCTGCCACAGCCTGCCGCAAATGCCCGGAGTCGCGCTTGTGTTTTGCGGCCCCAGACGCTAATTTTCGCGGCAAGACGTCGATGGGGACGAACAGGCGGGCCACTCAGGCCAAAGCGACCGGGGGAGGGTGCGAGCCCCGGGCCGGAATCCGCTGAATATCACCCCGGAGTTGCTATCCGAACGGGCTGCGTACGAACGTGCTCCAGTAGACATAGCCGCCTGGTCCACGACACGGACGGCGGACCAGGAGGTCCATGAGGTGGCTGCAGCCACGAAGCCGGGTGGTACCGCGATGATTTTTGTCGCCCCGGGCGCAGAGTATGCGCTCGGGGCGATGGTGTTTTTGGAGGTTGAAATTGAGTTTCAAGGAAGTATCCAGTCGATACGACGGACCCGCCCTCGAACAGGAGGTGCTGGCATTCTGGCGTGAGCATCAGACGTTCGAGCAGACGCTGGCGATGTCAGAGGGGCGCCCGCGCTTCAGTTTCAACGAGGGCCCGCCCACTGCGAACGGCAAACCGGGCATACACCATGTGCTGGCGCGCGCATTCAAGGATATTTTCCCGCGCTACAAGACGATGCGTGGCTACTACGCACCGCGCAAGGCGGGCTGGGATACGCACGGCCTGCCTGTCGAACACGAGGTGGAGAAGCTCCTTAAGAAAGAGGGCAGGATCGAAAGTTACGACAAGGACGAGATCGAGGAGAAGGTAGGCATCAGCGAGTTCACGCGGCTGTGCCGCGAGTCGGTCATGACCTACATCGGCGACTGGGAGAAGATGACCGAGCGCATGGGCTTTTGGGTGCATCTCGACGAGGCCTACTACACGCTCGACAATGGTTACATCGAGTCGGTGTGGAATCTCCTCAAGGTCATTTTCGACAAGGACCTGATTTACCGCGGCTACAAGGT
>JBFEXY010000048.1:0-11961 GCA_041562415.1 Woeseiaceae bacterium | reverse complement strand
TGTTCGACGGGCGCGGCGGCGAAGCCGCCAGCGAGGGCGCGCAGCGCCCATCCCATCCTCGGCACTAAAGGTCAGTCCGCGATCCCCGGGACCACACGTCCGGGCGATGCGTGCGGACTGCCCTCTCCGCCAGAAATTGAAAATGGGGCCCTCGCGGCCCCGTTTTCGATTTCTTGCCGAGTGTGGTCCGGGCTTTCGAATCCTGTTCGACCGACGCAGCCGCGCAGCGGCCTGTCGGCAGCGAGCCCGCATCGCGTGCGAGCTGAATCCCACCCCCTTGAGCGCCCCCTCGTCGGGCCGTTTCGTTTCTTCACGGTGCCGCCTGCTTGAAACTCTCACAGCAGAGCCCATTTCCGACGCTTGAAGTGCGTCCACACACACACGAAGGGTGACCACCGTGGCAACCGTATTGGTAACAGGTGCAAACAGAGGAATCGGGCTGCAGCTGTGCTCGCAATTCGCCGCGCGTGGCGATGACGTGATCGCTGTCTGCCGCGAGACCACGCATCAGCTGTCGGCACTCGATGTCCGGGTCATCGACAGCATCGATGTCGGTAGCGGTGCGGCTGTCGAGACGCTGCGCCAGGAACTCGACGGGCAGCCAATCGACATACTCGTCAACAACGCAGGAATTCTACTCCGCGACGCGTTCGGCGACATCGACTACGACCTCATGATCGAGCACTATCGCATTAACACGCTCGGGCCATTGCGCGTCACTGAGGCGCTTGCCGACAACCTGCATGAGGGGTCAAAGGTTGCGATCGTGTCCAGCCGAGTCGGCTCGATCGAGGATAACGGCTCGGGCGGCAATTACGGCTACAGGGCGTCGAAGGCGGCCGTCAACATGATCGGCACCAACCTGAAGCACGAACTGCTGCCCCGCGGCATCGCGGTAGGGATACTGCATCCGGGGCTGGTCGCCACGGACATGACGAGCGGCAGCGGCATCCCGCCCGCGGATTCTGCACGGGGGTTGATCGCGCGTATCGATGAACTCACGCTGGAGAATACCGGGGGATTCTGGCATGCCGAAGGTTATGCCCTGCCGTGGTGATGATAGAATCCGGGACATTGCTAATCAGGGAGATCCGTTCATGCAGGAAAATTTGAGCTACCAGGCTCCGGTTGCAGAATTGTCAGCGGAAGACCGCTCGCAGTTCATTTGGAAATGTTATGCGCACGTGATTGGTGCGGTATTGGCATTCGCCGCAATTTCCGCCTACTTGTATTCGACGGGTATCTCGGAACGCATCGCGATCCCGATGCTCGGCAGCTGGTTCCTGGTCCTAGGCGCTTTCATGCTCGTAGGCTGGGGCGCATCGCACACAGCCCACCGGGTCCGGTCGACTGGCGCGCAGTATGCTGCACTTGCCGTTTTCGTGTTCGCCGAAGCGCTCATATTCGCACCTCTGCTATATATCGCCGAACTGAAAGCACCGGGCACGATTGACAGCGCCGCAGGCGTTACCGTACTCGGCTCGATTGGACTGATCGCCACTGCGATGATTACCCGCAAGGATTTCTCTTTCCTTCGCGGCCTGCTTGTGTGGGGATTCTTTGTAGCGATTGCGATCATTATCGCCGGCGCCCTGTTCGGTTTTGCGCTGGGCACGTGGTTTTCAGTGGCGATGATTGGTTTTGCGGGTGCCGCGATTCTGTACGACACCTCCAACATCCTTCACCACTACCCGCAGGACAAGTACGTCGCTGCGTCGCTGGAGCTGTTCGCTTCGATCGCTCTAATGTTCTGGTACGTACTGCAGCTCTTCATGAGCCGCGAATAGCGAGCGCACGCTTCAGACGCCGATCGCTTCCAGCCCGCCCATGTATGGCTGCAGGACCTCCGGCACGCGGATGCTGCCATTCGCCTGCTGGTAATTCTCCATAACAGCGATAAGCGCGCGGCCCGCGGCGACACCGGACCCGTTGAGCGTGTGAACGAGTTCCGGCTTACCGGTTTCCGCGTTCCTGACTCGCGCCTTCATGCGGCGCGCCTGGAAATCATTGTAGTTACTGCAGGATGAAATCTCGCGGTAACGATTCTGTCCAGGCAGCCAGACCTCGATGTCATAAGTCTTGGTCGACCCGAAGCCGATGTCACCCGAACACAGTACGACGACGCGATACGGAAGCTCGAGCTTCTGCAGGATGACCTCTGCGTGCCCGGTAAGCTCATCGAGTGCTTGCATCGAGGCGCCAGGCGCTACGAACTGCACAAGCTCTACTTTTTCGAACTGGTGCTGACGAATCATCCCGCGCGTATCCTGGCCGTGGGATCCCGCCTCCGAACGGAAACACGGCGTGTGTGCGACATAGCGAATTGGTAACTCGTCGGCGTCGAAAATAACGTCGGATGCGAGGTTAGTTACCGGCACCTCGGCCGTCGGGATCAGGTAGAACGGCGACTCGTCCGTCGTCTTGAACTGGTCTTCCTCGAATTTCGGCAACTGGCCCGTGCCGATCAGCGCCGATGTCTTCACGAGATACGGCACGTAGGTCTCGGTGTAGCCGTGCTCGCTCGTATGGGTATCAAGCATGAACTGGATCAGCGCACGCTGCAGCCGCGCCAGCTGTCCTTTCATGACGACGAAGCGTGCGCCCGATATCTTGCTGGCAGATTCAAAATCGAGCAGGCCGAGGTCCTCACCGAGTTCGATGTGGTCGCGCGCCGGGAAATCGAGCTGTGGCGGCTCGCCCCATTTGCGCACTTCGGTGTTGTCGTCTTCACTGTTACCGGTCGGGACGTCATCAGACAACAGGTTGGGCAGGCCGAGCTCGATGTCGCGCAGCTGTTCCTGTACCTCCTGCAATGCCCTCTCGCAGGCACCCAGCCGATCTCCGAGATCCTTTACGGCCGCAAGCAGTGGCTCGATGTCCTCACCCTGGGCTTTCGCTTTGCCGATGCGCTTGGCACTCGCATTGCGCTCGCTCTGCAGTTGCTCGGTTTCGACCTGCAGCGCCTTGCGGCGCTCCTCCAACGCCAGGTAGGCGTCGGCGTCAAACTCGAAACCGCGGCGCCCAAGATTTGCGGCCACCTCGGCCGCTGACTGACGCAAAAGTTTGGGATCGATCATCGTGCTTCCTGTTCTATCCTCTCGCGCGCGCGACGCTCGATATCCTCGAGTTTTTCCCTGATGCGAATTTCAAGGCCGCGCGCGACGGGATGATAATACTTCGCCGGCTGCATGTCGTCGGGAAAGTAGACCTCGCCGAGCGCGACGGCGCCCGCCTCGTCATGCGCGTACCGATAACCCTCACCATAGCCGAGATCTTCCATCAGACCCGTCGGCGCATTACGAAGGTGCATCGGGACCTCGAGCGATCCCTTGTCCCTGGCGTCGCGCATCGCGGCGCCAAACGCCGTATAGACGGCATTGCTCTTGGCAGCGCACGCCAGGTAAACGACAGCCTGTGCAATTGCGAGTTCGCCTTCGGGGCTGCCGAGACGCTCATAAACCTGCCAGGCATTCAGAGTGAGCTGCAGCGCACGCGGGTCGGCGTTGCCGATATCTTCCGACGCAACACGTATCAGGCGCCGGGCAACGTACAGGGGATCACAGCCACCATCGAGCATGCGCGACAACCAATACAACGCCGCATCCGGATCAGTGCCCCGGATCGATTTATGCAGGGCGGAAATCTGGTCGTAGAAATACTCTCCATGTTTGTCGAAGCGTCGCCGGCCGCCACTTGCGACTTCCCGGGCTACAGATTCATCAATGCGGCCGTCCGTCGCGAGATCCGCGGCCAGTTCGAGGAAGTTGAGCGCGCGACGCGCATCACCATCCGCGGTGGCGGCGAAAATTTCGAGAGCCGCCTCGTCCGCCGAAATCCCGGTACCTGGGCCGCGCTCCGGGTCGGCCAGCGCACGATCGAGGACCTGGCGCAGTTCGGCGGGCTCGAGCATCCTGAGTACATAGACGCGCGCCCGTGAAAGGAGTGCATTGTTCAGTTCGAACGACGGGTTTTCGGTCGTCGCACCGATGAAGGTCAGTGTTCCGTCCTCGACGAAAGGCAGAAAGGCGTCTTGCTGCGACTTGTTGAACCGGTGAACTTCATCGAGGAACAGCACGGTACCGCGGTGGTTCATAGCGCGGTACTGGCGCGCCTCGGCGACAGCCGCGCGGATATCCTTGACACCGGCCATCACGGCCGACAACGCAATGAAATGCGAATCGGTTGAAGCCGCTATGAGTCGCGCAAGCGTCGTCTTGCCGGTGCCCGGCGGCCCCCAGAAGATCATCGAGTGCGCACGGCCCTGCTCGATAGCGCGCCGCAGGGGTTTACCTTCCTGCAAAAGATGGGACTGACCCGCGAATTCCTCGAGCGATGCCGGACGCATCCGGTCCGCCAATGGTCGATCGGCAGCCCCGGAATCGCTACTCGCAAAAAGGTCAGTCAACGCCTGCGCCCGCTCCACGCATGATGTACCAGTTTTCGAAACGCTGACTCCAGCCACCGGCGCCAGCCAGTCCGATTGCGAGTCCGGTAAGGACGCCGATTACGTCGGCGCCGATATCGAGCCATTCGGCCGAACGGTATCCCACCAGCCGTTGACACAGTTCGATCAGGATACCGAAACCGATCAGTCCCATCGCGATGCGCCAGTAGGAACCACGCCGGTACTGTCCGGAGAACCAGACGGCAAGAAAGGCGAATGTCAGCAGATGGACCCACTTGTCGAGATTGTCGAGCCAGCTCACTATCCGCACCCGGTCCGGCCACAGCCAGATCGCCGGCATTACGGCACCGGCAAGCACGACCAGGAGCAGCACAGCGCTCACGGCTTGCCAGCGAAACGCGTAACGCAGCGGCAGCATCAATCGGCCGAGAGCTTGGCGGCGACCGGTTTGCCGACAACGTCCACGTCGTCCGGAACTACAAACTCGAAGCGCCCGGCATCGATCGGCTCATTCACAGCGACGTCTTTCAATACGACGACGGTCGTTTGCTCGAGGTTATCGAGGAATACCATACGGCCCAGCTGCCGATTGTAGAAGCCAAGCTCGACTCGCTGGAAGCCGCTGTCCGTATCAACCGGAAGCAACCTGACCCAGGTAACTCCGCTTTCCACGAAGCTGCCGCCATAGTCGAACTGTTCCATTGCCTCGCCCGAGCCGCCGAGCAACAGTGCCGGCGTATTGGCGAGCGCCTCGGCCTGCGGCTTGACGGTTACCTGTTCGAGATCGACGTCATAGCTCCAGATATTGGTGCCATCTGCAATCAGCCACTGCTCGTAAGGCTCGGTGTATTGCCAGCGAAAACGGCCCGGTCGCTGTATTTCGAGGGTGCCGGTTGTCGTCTCGAGCAAACGCCCATCGGGATCAAGAAGGGATTGTTCGAACGCACCCGAAAACGTCACGACCTCCGTTACGAACTCGCTCACGAGTGCTTCACCATCATCCACGGCTGTTTCAGCGGCATGAACCACCGCGGCCAGCAGGAATCCGGCAATCGATAAGCTAAATTGTCTCAATTTACGTCAGTCCTCGGCGGCAGCGGCCGGCACCAGGATCTCGCGCGTGCCGTTCGGCTGCAGCGGCCCGACGAGACCCGCGGCCTCCATCGATTCCACCATCCGTGCCGCGCGGTTGTAGCCTATCTTCAGCCGTCTCTGTACGCCCGAGATCGACGCCTTGCGTGTTTCCATGACGACCTGCACGGCCTGGTCATACAGCGGATCCTGCTCAGCGTCTGCGGCGTCAGCCGATGCCGCATCGATCCCGCTCAGTCCTGGTGTTGGACCTACGGGGCCTTCGAGAATTTCATCGATATAACGGGGCGTGCCGCTCTTCTTCAGGTGCCGGACCACGGAATGCACCTCGTGATCGGCCACGAAAGCGCCGTGCACGCGAACGGGCATCGACGTGCCCGGCGGCAGGTACAGCATGTCACCGTGCCCGAGCAGGTTCTCGGCGCCCTGCTGGTCCAGAATCGTTCGCGAATCGACCTTGGCCGAAACCTGGAAAGCGATGCGTGTCGGCACATTCGCCTTGATGAGGCCCGTTATCACGTCTACCGAGGGCCGTTGTGTCGCCAGCAGCATGTGGATGCCGGACGCCCGCGCCTTCTGGGCGAGCCGCGCGATCAGTTCTTCCACCTTCTTGCCGACGATCATCATCATATCGGCCAGCTCGTCGATGATAACGACGATGAACGGCAGCGGCGTGAGCGTCGGGTGCTCGACGGGCTTTTCTTCGTCCTCGAATGGCGGCGGCGTGAATGTCGGGTCCTTGATGGGCTCGCCAGCGGCTATGGCTTCGTTGACCTTGCGGTTGTAGCCGCCGATGTTTCGCACGCCGAGCCCGGCCATGAGCCGGTAGCGCCTGTCCATTTCGGCCACGCACCAGCGCAGAGCGTTCGCCGCTTCCTTCATGTCTGTTACGACCGGCGTCAGCAGGTGCGGAATGCCCTCGTAGACCGACAATTCCAGCATCTTCGGATCGATCATTATCAGGCGCACCTGCTCGGGATGCGTCTTGTAGAGGATGGAAAGCACCATCGCGTTAATCGCTACCGATTTGCCGGAGCCGGTCGTGCCCGCGATCAGCAGGTGCGGCATGCGCGCGAGATCGGCCACGACCGAGTTACCGCCGATGTCCTTGCCCAGCGCGAGTGTCAGCGGCGACACGACCTTGTCATACGCCTTCGACTTCAGGATTTCGCCGAGCGTTACGAGCTGGCGGTTTTCATTCGGAATCTCCAGCCCCACGAACGACTTGCCCGGTATGACTTCGACGATGCGGACGCTTACGACGGAGAGCGAACGCGCCAGGTCTTTGGCCAGGTTGACAATCTGGCTCACCTTCACGCCGGGTGCGGGATCGAGCTCGAATCGCGTGATCACCGGGCCGGGCGAGACCGATTTGACTTCCACTTCGATGCCGAAATCACGCAGCTTGAGTTCGACGAGGCGCGACATCGCCTCGAGGGACTCTTCCGAAAACCCCTGTTTTTGCGCCGGGGGATCATCCAGCAGGGAAAGCGGCGGTAGCTCACCGGCTGCCGGTGGATCAAATAGCGGCACCTGGCGCTCGCGCTCCGCCCTGGCGCTTGGTTCGAGTGACGGCATCACGGGCTCTATCCGCGGTGGCAGCCGGCCAGCCGTACGTTTCTTCTCGACTTCGATGATGTCCTGCCGCGCCGCTTGCTGTCGGCGGCCTTCAGCACGGTCCTGAAGCTCGGCAAACTTCACCTGTGCCTTCTCGTAAGCAAGCAGGCACCAGTGGCCGATACGGTCCATCACGCTGAACCAGGAGATGCCCAGGAACAGCGATATCGACGCAACCCATAGCACGAACAACAGCGTACTCGCGCCCAGCAGCTTCATGAAAGACTCGAGGCTGTGTCCGACAACCTGGCCGACGATACCGCCGGCCGTCTCATTGAACCCTGCCGGCGAGAAATGCAGCGTCGACAGTGCGCAACTCGTGACCAGTGTCGCCAGGAAACCGCCGAAACGCAGCGCAAAGTCCATACGCGTCAGCGGCTGCTGCGTCTTCTGCTCGCGGTACAGCATCCAGCCCAGGAAGAACACCATGACGGTGAACAGGTAAGCAGGACGTCCGAAGAAATTGAACAGCAGGTCCGCAACCAGGGCCCCGACCCGTCCTATACCGTTCTGGACTTCAGACCCTGCAGTCGCCTGGCTGAAACCGGGATCTGCCGGATCGTAGGTAAACAGCGCGAACCAGAGAATAAAGGCGAGCGCACCAAATACGTAAAGGGCTCCTTCGCGTAGTGCACGATGCACTTGTGCAGACAAGCCGGATGCGGTTTGGGTGGATTTGCGGGCTTTTGCCATATTTAAGGTATAGTGTAACGAATAGTTCTTAATAATATGATTTTAAAGAACTATAACAGAATAAATAACCAGTTTTGGTGCGACCGGCGCGCTGTCCGGCGTCGATACCGACGCCGCAAACCAGCACATCCGGCGGCGATTTTGGATGCTCACCCGTTCCGTTTTCCCTACACTAAACCAAGAACACCATGACGCTCGCAGGCAACCTTGAAAACCCGCTGGCCAAGCCGCAGGTCTGGTTGTCCTCGATCGCCTGATACACGATTTTCGCCAAGGGCAAATTATACATGAGTGACATGAAGCATTGCCGCGTTCTGATCCTGGGCTCGGGACCTGCCGGCTACTCCGCGGCGGTCTATGCTGCACGTGCGAACCTCGATCCCGTCATCATTACCGGTGTCGAACAGGGTGGTCAGCTCATGACCACCACCGACGTCGACAACTGGCCCGGTGATGTCGAGGGGCTGCAGGGACCCGAACTCATGGATCGCATGCTGCGACATGCGCAGCGCTACGACACGGAAATCATCAACGATCATATACATACCGCGGACCTGTCGGCCCGACCATTCAGGCTCGATGGCGATTATGACAGCTACACCTGCGACGCGCTGATCATCGCGACCGGCGCAACTGCGAAATATCTCGGGCTACCGTCGGAAGAAGCGTTTAAGGGACGCGGTGTGTCCGCGTGCGCGACATGCGACGGCTTCTTTTACAAGGGCAAGGACGTCGCCGTAATCGGCGGCGGAAATACCGCCGTCGAAGAAGCCCTTTACCTGAGCAACCTGGCGTCGAAAGTCACGCTCGTGCACCGACGCGATGCGCTGCGTGCCGAGAAGATTCTGCAGGATCGACTTTTCGAGCGTGCCAAGGAGGGCAAGGTCAATTTACAGTGGGACCACGTGCTCGACGAGGTGCTGGGCGACGACTCCGGTGTTACCGGCATACGCATCCGCAGCACGACAGACGAGTCGCAGACCAGGGACATCGATCTTGCGGGCGTATTCATCGCTATCGGGCACAGCCCGAATACAGGCTTGTTCGACGGACAACTCGACATGCGAAACGGCTATATCGTCGTGAAGTCCGGGATCGACGGCGACGCGACGGCAACCAGCGTACCGGGTGTATTCGCGGCGGGCGACGTTGCCGATCACGTTTACCGGCAGGCAATCACGTCGGCCGGTGCGGGCTGCATGGCGGCTCTCGACGCCGAGAAGTACCTCGATGCGATGGAGACCGGTGAAGGCCTGGCGAGCGGCGACGCGGCGGCCTGAGCCGCTGACCGGAGAATGCGGCTAACCGTCCACGAGGCCATCGCCGACATCGCCCCGGATGCGTGGAATGCCCTCGCCGGCGATGCCTACCCATTCCTGCGCCACGAATTTCTGCTGGCCGCGGAGCAGACCGGCTGCGTGTCCCAGGATGCCGGCTGGGCGCCCCGCCATCTGACGATCCGGCGCGACGGCAAGCTCATCGGAGCCATGCCCCTGTATCAGAAGGAGCACTCCTGGGGCGAGTTCGTGTTCGACTGGGCGTGGGCGCGGGCCTACGAACAGGCGGGACTCAGCTACTACCCGAAGCTCGTCTCGGCGATTCCATTCACCCCTGCACCAAGCCGGCGATTGCTTCTTGCCGACAGGACGGACGAGGCTGCAGCCCGGGCACTCGTCGACGGCGCGATCACGCTGGCTGGGCGCACTGAATGTTCGTCTTTGCATGTGCTGTTTCCCCTCGACGACGAACTGCCGCTGTTCCGCAAAGCTGGGCTGCAGGTGCGCAAGGACTGCCAGTTTCACTGGCATAATCGCGATTACACGGATTTCGATCAGTTTCTGGGGACCTTTACTGCATCCAAACGGAAAAAGGCCCGACGTGACCGGCGCCGCGTCAGCGAAGCCGGGATTCGTTTTCGACGATTGAAGGGCGTCGATCTCGACATTTCCACCTGGGAGCTAGTCTACCGGCTGATCAGTCTGACATTCATGCGCCGGGGCTCACTGCCCTACTACAACCTGGACTTCTTCCTGCGCATCGGCGCGGCACTGCCCGACAACATTCTTATCATCCTGGCGGAGCAGCACGGCGAGGCTATAGCCGCTGCGGTCTTCTACGAGAGCCCGACTGCACTGTATGGCCGATACTGGGGCAGCGATGGCCATCACAACGCTCTGCACTTCGAGACCTGCTATTACCAGGGCATCGACTACTGCATCGACAAGGGACTGCAGCTGTTCGAGCCGGGCACGCAGGGCGAACACAAGATTAGCCGCGGCTTCGCCCCTGTGCCGACCTGGTCGGCGCACTGGCTCGCGCATCCCCAATTCCTGTCAGCGATAGAGAACTACCTCGATGAAGAAACCCGCTATGTAGATCGCTACATCGAAGCCGTCTACGCGCGCAGCCCGTATCGCGACGAGGACGCAGGAGATACGTCGTGAGCGGCAATAATCGAATTGCATGGATCTCCGCCAATGATCCGCCGGACGCATTCCCCGACATCGGTCGAGCTATGCGCGAACCCGACGGACTGCTTGCAGCTGGTGGCGATCTCAGCAACCCGAGGTTGCTCGCTGCCTATCGGCTGGGCATCTTCCCGTGGTTCGATGAAGGGCAACCTATCCTGTGGTGGTCGCCGGACCCGCGTTGCGTCCTGGTCCCGGGCGAATTCCATGCATCGCGACGCCTGCGCCAGGAGCTGCGTCGCTCGAACGCCGAGATTCGCTTCAACACGTCTTTTGACCAGGTGATCACCCGTTGCGCGGAGCCCCGCCCGGGGCAGTACGGCACCTGGATTACGCAGGACATGATTGCCGCATATACACGCCTTCACACCGACGGGTGGGCGCATTCGATCGAGGTATGGCGGAGTGACGCCCTCATCGGCGGCCTTTACGGTCTCGCGATCGGCGGCGTGTTCTTCGGCGAATCCATGTTCAGCCAGAAGAGCAATTCATCGAAGTACGCGCTGTATGCACTATCCCAATACCTGCAGACACAGGATTTCGCGTTAATCGACTGCCAGGTACTGTCTCACCACCTGACGACACTGGGTGCGATACTCCTGCCACGCGTCGAGTTTGCCGACATCCTCAAGGCCGCCTGTGAGCCACCCGATCGTTTCGAGATGTGGCCGGCGAAACCGCTCCCGGTGAACGAAATCGAGGGAATTCGCGGTAGCGCCGCGTTGCAATAACGCGACCATTTCTGCACAATTCGCGGGCCCCAGGAATCAGAGAAAGGAAACCCTTGGCCAAAGAAGAAGCCATTCAGATGGAAGGTGTCGTCACCGAGACGCTACCTAACACGACGTTTCGCGTCGAACTCGAAAACGGTCACGTCGTCACCGCGCACATTTCGGGCAAAATGCGCAAGAACTACATACGCATTCTGACTGGTGACAAAGTCACTGTCGAACTGACCCCCTACGATCTCAGCAAGGGTCGTATCGTTTATCGCGGCCGTTAAGCGGCGCCGATCAGTCTTTTTCCGACAGGTGCTCGAGTTCCTTCACCGCGGACTCGGGCGTCAGCTTGAGCTCGTTGTCATCGTCCACCGTCACGCGCACGTGACCACCCTCGGCAAGGCTGCCGAACAATAATTCGTCGGCCAATGGCCGCTTGATGTGCTCCTGGATAACCCTCGCCATCGGGCGCGCCCCCATCTGCTCGTCGTAACCGCGCTCGGCGATCCAGTCGCGCGCCGCGTCGTCGAGCTCGATGGTAACGTTGTTCGAGCCGAGTTTCGCTTCCAGTTCCACGATCAGCTTGTCGACCACGCGCTTGACCGAGCCGATGTCCAGGGAAGCGAACTGGATTATCGCGTCCAGGCGGTTGCGAAACTCCGGCGAAAAACTCTTCTGGATGACCGACATGCCGTCGCTGCTGTGATCCTGCTGTGTAAATCCGATTGATGCGCGGCTCATCTCCTGCGCACCCGCATTCGTTGTCATCACAAGCACGACGTTACGGAAATCTGCTTTCCTGCCGTTGTTGTCCGTGAGCGTCCCGTGGTCCATGACCTGCAGCAGGAGATTGAAGACCTCCGGATGCGCTTTTTCGATCTCGTCGAGCAGCACCACGGCATGCGGATTCTTGGTCACCGCTTCCGTCAGCAGGCCGCCCTGGTCGAAACCGACGTACCCGGGCGGA
>JBFEXY010000047.1:0-12202 GCA_041562415.1 Woeseiaceae bacterium | reverse complement strand
CGTCGGAACGTCAGCGTCGGGTCGATCTCGTTTTTGATCTTTATCAGTGCGTCCAGCACCATGGGGCCGCAACTGTCCAGGTCGACCTCGTACGTGTCGATGCGCGGGTTCTGGCCGCTATCCGGATCGTAGCGATAGATTGCAAAGCGCTTGATGTTGCCGGCACCCGCCGGCGCTGGAAAGTGCTTGCCCTTCTTGATTCTCGAATTGGGTGGCAGTCTGAACTCGGCCAAGGGGATCTCCTGCTCCTACCTAGTACACGCGTGCCTTGGGTGGCACGGCCTCGACTTCGTCGGTCAATGTTTCCTGATGCACCGGCCGATACTCGAAACAAACGGTGCCATCATCCCCGACCCATACATAAGTGTGTTTCATCCAGGTCTCGTCGTCGCGATCGGGATAATCCTCGCGCGCATGCGCGCCGCGGCTTTCGAGGCGGTTGGCTGCGGACTCGATCGTCGCGACCGCGTTCAGCAGCAGGTTTTCGAGTTCCATCGTCTCGATGAGATCCGTATTCCAGACGAGCGAGCGATCCGAGACACGCACTTCGGCGAATGAGGCGAAGGTGTCCTTGAGCTTGTCGACACCCTCGTTCAGCGTCTCCCCCGTGCGGAACACCGCCGCATGGTTTTGCATGATGCGCTGCATTTCGAGGCGAATTTCCGCGGTCGAGCGCCCACCGTCCGCGTTGCGCAGCCTGTCGATTCGCTCGACGCTGTTTTGTCCGGCGTCCGGACCCAACGGCTTGTGTCGCGCCCCCGGCTGCATCGTCTCCGCACAATGCTGTGCCGCGGCGCGGCCGAAAACGACAAGGTCGAGCAGTGAATTCGAGCCCAGGCGGTTCGCGCCGTGCACCGACACACACGCTGCCTCGCCGGCAGCCATCAGTCCCGGGACAACGGACTCCGGATTACCGTCTCTGAGCGTCACGACCTCGCCGCTGAAGATCGCGGGAATCCCGCCCATGTTGTAATGCACGGTCGGCAGGACCGGGATCGGCTCCTTGGTCACGTCGACGCCGGCAAAGATCTTCGCAGTCTCCGCGATTCCCGGGAGGCGCTCCTCGATGACCTCGGCACCCAGATGCTCGAGGTGCAGGTGGATGTGGTCCGCCTCCTTGCCAACGCCTCTTCCCTCCCGGATCTCTATCGTCATCGAACGGCTGACCACGTCTCGCGACGCAAGGTCTTTGGCGTTGGGCGCATAGCGCTCCATGAATCGTTCGCCGTCCGAATTGGTGAGATAGCCGCCTTCGCCGCGCACCCCCTCGGTGATCAGACAGCCGGCGCCGTAGATGCCCGTCGGGTGAAACTGCACGAACTCCATATCCTGCAGCGGCAGCCCGGCACGCAGTATCATTGCGTTGCCGTCACCGGTACAGGTGTGCGCGGATGTGCAGGAGAAGTATGTACGACCGTACCCGCCGGTTGCGAGGATCACCTGGTGCGAACGGAAGCGGTGCAGCCGTCCGGTCGCAAGGTCGATTGCCACGACGCCGCGGCAGGCGCCATCCTCCATGATCAGGTCAACCGCGAAATACTCGATGTAGAACTCGGCATCGTGCTTGAGCGATTGCTGGTAGAGGGTATGAAGCATCGCGTGCCCGGTGCGGTCCGCTGCGGCGCAGGTTCTCTGCGCTGTCCCCTCACCGAAGTGAGTTGTCATGCCGCCGAAGGGGCGCTGGTAGATGCGGCCGTCTTCGGTTCGGGAAAACGGCACTCCGTAGTGCTCGAGCTCGATGACTGCGTCGGGCGCTTCCTTGCACATGTACTCGATTGCATCCTGGTCGCCGAGCCAGTCCGATCCCTTGATGGTGTCGTACATGTGCCAGCGCCAGTCGTCCTCTCCCATGTTCCCGAGCGCGGCACTGATGCCGCCCTGTGCCGCTACGGTGTGGCTGCGCGTCGGAAATACCTTGGTGATGCACGCCGTGTCGAAGCCGGCCTGTGCCAGCCCGAATGTCGCGCGCAGCCCTGCGCCGCCGGCGCCGATGACGACGACGTCATAACTGTGGTCGATAAATTCGTAATCGCTCATGACCCTATTCCGATAATGAGGATCGCGTAGACGGCCGAAATTGCGACGAACGCGTGCGCAAAACGCGACAGCAGCAACGATACGACTTTGGTGCCCGACGCGTGGACGTAATCCTCGATTACGACCTGCACGCCCAGGTAGGAATGATAGGCGAGTGTCAACGAGAGCAGCGACAGCAAGACCGCATTGAGCGGCACGCCGATGAATCGAATGACATCGAGGTAGGTCAGGCTTTCCAGCCGCAGCACCGAAAAGACGAACCAGCTTCCCAGTATGATCAGCGCGACGGCAGAAACACGCTGTGCCCACCAGTGATCGGTGCCCTCTTTGGCGCTTCCGAGGCCGAGCACGCGGCCAAGAGGAGTCTTCAGGCTCATGTTGCTACCCACCAGAATACTGCGCTTGCGATCGCCGCGAACCCGACCACGACCCATGCCGAGCGGTCGGCGTGTCGCTTGTCGAAACCGCGCCCGGTATCCCAGGCAAGGTGACGAATGCCGTTCGCGGCATGGAAAAAGAACGCAAAGCTCCAGCCCACCAGGAACAGCTTGCCGACGACGGTGGACATCGTCGTCGTGAATCGAAGATAGGCTTCGGGTCCCGCAGCAGCCTGCATCAACCAGGCAGCCAGTACGATGAGACCGATGGACATCGCCACGCCCGTCATGCGATGCAAGATCGAGAGCACCATGGTGATCGGCCAACGGTAGATCGACAGGTGCGGCGACAGGGGTCTGCCGGAGTTACTCATTCGCGTAGCTTCTTGTTATTCAGAAATCGATGCAACGACCGCCCTTTTCCCAGTCGCCGTAGCGCGTGGGATCCGGCCCCTTGCGACCACCGATCTCCTTCGGGCGCGCTGGCGGCGATTTCTCGTCTTCGGCGGTTTCTTCGGGTTCAGACCCGGTCAATTCGTCTTCGCTGGACGGGTCGGTCTTGTTCATGGGCCGAAGTATGCCAGACAAATCGGCACCTGCATAAGCCGATGTAATTTCCATACAACTGGTTACAATCGGCTGGCTATGGCGACTTTCCCTTATTCCGGCATCCTCGCTTCCGGCGCCGACGCGTTCGGCTTCCTGCAAGCGCAGTTGTCCAACGACCTTCGGTTGCTCGAGGATCGGTCGCAATTGCTGTCGGCGTGGTGCAATCCCAAGGGCCGCGTGATCTGCCTGATGCGAGTCAGCCGCAGCAATGCAGGTTACCGGCTGGTACTTCCGTCAGAGCTGGCGGACTCCGTTCTGAAGCGGCTCACCATGTTTCGCTTTCGCTCCAAAGTCGATCTCGAATCCGCGCCTGCAACGGCCGAAGATCTGGGCATTACCGGCACGACAGACGAGTGGCTGCTCGACAACCTGCGGGCAGGCCGTCCCGAGATCTGGCAGGGGCAGTCCGAGGAATTTACGCCGCACATGCTGAACCTGGATCTCCTGGGTGCGATCAGCCTCGACAAGGGCTGCTACCCCGGTCAGGAGATCGTCGCACGGACCCATTACCGCGGAACCACCAAGCGCCGCACGCACCGTTTCGAATCCGCGCAGCCGGTATCACCCGGCGCCAAGGTATCCGACGGCGAACGCGACGTCGGTGAGGTGCTCAACGCGATCGGCACCGATTTGCTCGCCGTCATACCATCAGACAGGGCAGATGATGTGTTGTCGGTCGATGGCATCGCACTGACGCACATTCCGCTCGAATACCTGTAGTCCCGCGAGGACTGGCGGATCGAATCTGCTGGAACATCTCGGCTTAAGCTCCCGCTTTCTTTAACATAACTTGCCTTTACTTGCGAGGGATGCCTAAAATGCCTGAAAAAATAAGCGAGTAGGCCTCAATGCTCAGGCTGGCTCGCAATACACATCAGGGGCCAGCTATGCACAATTGTCGATCGGAGGGACCAATTTCCGGGGAACCAGCCAGGATCGCGGCCATGGATGAGGCCGCTGCAACCAGCACGATCCCGAACAACGGCTGCAATTACGCGCGCGATGGCGATGTGATCCGCGGTCTGAGGAGCGGCCTGATCTTCAGCCTGGCGCTCTGGGCGATGCTGTTCACCTTCGGCGCGCTCGTCTTTAGCTAACTCCTCTCGCAGAACCATATCTCCTGCACAAAGCCCGGTCTGCGGTGTTTGTCTCCGGGCTGCTCGCTACGCTCGCCTAAGGCCTCGTCGACAAACACCCCGAACCAGGCTCGGTGGACCCTGAGCACGACGATCAGGCGCACCGGGGTGTTTCTCGACCGAAGTAAAGCGCAGCGAAGCGAGCCATGAGGGAGAGAAATTCCCCGGGCGCCTGTATGCGATTAGCGATAATGGGCCATGCTCGCGAGCTTGGGCGGATGCCGAGTGCGCGTTGACGCCCGGCAGAAGATTATTCGAAGACTTCGGGACGCATGTGCGGGAACAGCAGCACATCGCGAATCGACGGCGAATCGGTAAACAGCATCACGAGACGGTCGATACCAACACCGATGCCGGCGGTCGGCGGCATGCCGTATTCGAGCGCCCGAATGTAATCGTGATCGAATGCCATCGCCTCATCGTCGCCGGCATCACGGTTTGCAGCCTGTGCCCGAAACCGCTCGGCCTGGTCTTCGGGATCATTCAGCTCCGAAAAACCGTTCGCGATCTCGCGGCCGGCGATGAAGAGCTCGAATCGATCGGTAACGAATGGATCGTCGTCGTTCTTTCGCGCGAGGGGTGATACCTCGGCGGGATACTGCGTGATGAAGGTCGGCTCGCGCAGCTTCGCCTCGCAGGTCTCATCGAAGATCTCCGTCTGCAGCTTGCCGGCGCCATAACTATCCTTGACTGGCGCGCCGAGTTTCTGGCACCAGCCAACCAGGTAGTCGCGATCGCGGATTCTTGACGCGTCGAAATCGGGGTTGTGCCTCAAGATCGCTTCCTCGACCGTGAGGCGCGCGAATGGTTTACCGAAATCGTACTCCTCGCCCTGGTATCTGATCACCGTCGTCCCGTTCACGGCATCCGCCATGCCATGCAGCATCGCCTCGGTGGAATCCATCCAGTCGTTGTAGTCCGCGTACGCACGATACGCTTCCATCATGGTGAACTCGGGATTGTGCTGGGTGGAGACGCCCTCATTGCGGAAGTTACGGTTTATCTCGTAGACACGTTCGATGCCGCCAACGATGAGCCGTTTCAGGTTCAGTTCTGGCGCGATCCGCAGGTAGAGAGGCATGTCCAGCGCATTGTGATGCGTCTTGAACGGCCGCGCGATTGCGCCGCCCGGTGTAACCTGCATCATTGGCGTCTCGACTTCGAGAAAGTCGAGCGACTCGAGGAACGCGCGCATGTAAGTAATGATCTGTGAGCGCTTCCGGAAGACCTCGCGGCTCGACTCATTGATAATCAGATCGACATAGCGCTGCCGGTAGCGCGTCTCCTGATCGGTCAGACCCGCCCATTTCTCGGGAAGGGGGCGCAGCGACTTGGTCAGTAACCGCACCTCATCCGCCATCACCGTCAACTCACCGGTCTTGGTATGGAACAGCGAACCACGGGCACCCACGATGTCGCCGACATCCCATTTCTTGAAATCCTGGTAGACACCTTCGGGCAGGCGGTCCCGTTCGAGGCGAACCTGTATCCGGCCAGAACGATCCTCGAGCTTGATGAAACTCGCTTTACCCATGACGCGTTTCACCATCATCCGGCCGGCGACCGCCACATCGACGCACTCCTCGGCGAGCGTCTCGTTGTCGTGCGCGCCGTACATATGCTGCAGCTCGTCGGCCAGTGCGTTGCGGTGAAAGTCGTTCGGGAACGGATTGCCGCGCTCTCGCAGTGCGCCGAGCTTCTGGCGCCGTTCGGCGATCAGCCTGTTTTCGTCTTGTGCTTTTTCGTCAGCCACGCGTCTCAGAGTCCTTGTTTCAGGCTCGCCTCGATGAAACTGTCCAGTCCGCCATCGAGCACGGCCTGAGTGTTACCGGTTTCGACACCGGTGCGCAAATCCTTGATGCGGCTCTGATCGAGCACGTAGGAACGAATCTGGCTACCCCAGCCGACGTCGGCCTTGCTTTCCTCGAGAGCGGATGCCTCGGCGCGACGCTTCTGCAACTCCAGCTCGTAGAGCTTCGCCTTGAGCTGGTTCATGGCAGTAGCTTTGTTCTTGTGCTGTGAGCGATCGTTCTGGCACTGCACGACGATGTTCGTCGGCAAATGCGTGATGCGCACCGCGGACTCGGTCCGGTTGACGTGCTGCCCGCCCGCGCCGCTCGCGCGGTAGACGTCGATGCGCAAATCCGACGGATCCACTTCGATGTCTATGTCGTCATCCACCTCGGGGGATACGAACACGGAAGCGAAGGAGGTATGGCGGCGATTGCCCGAGTCGAAAGGCGACTTGCGAACGAGCCGGTGCACGCCGGTCTCGGTGCGAAGCCAGCCGTAGGCGTACTCTCCGACAATGTGGACGGTCGCGCTCTTTATCCCGGCGACCTCCCCGGCCGACGCCTCGATGACTTCCGCCTTGAAGTTGTGTGCCTCCGCCCAGCGCAGGTACATCCGCAGGAGCATCTCCGCCCAGTCCTGCGCCTCGGTACCGCCCGCGCCCGATTGGATGTCGAGGTACGCGCTATTGGCGTCCATTTCGCCGGAAAACATGCGCCGGAATTCGAATACCTCGACACCGGTCTCGAATGCTTTCAGGTCTCGTTCGACTTCGGCCACCGTGGCAGCGTCGTCCTCATCGATGGCGAGAACCAGAAGCTCGTCCGCGTCCCGCAGGCCGCTCCTGATGTTGTCGAGCCCGGCGACGATTTGCTCCAGCTTCGCCCGCTCCTGGCCCAGCGCCTGCGCCCGCTCGGGATCGTCCCAGACGTCGGGCTGCTCCAGCTCGCGCTGAACCTCGGTCAGACGTTCCGCCTTCTGATCGTAGTCAAAGATACCTCCTTAACGCGTCTGCGCGTTCAGTGAGATCCGCTATCGACTGTCTGATCTGACTCGTTTCCATGTTGCTCTGATCCGGCGCGCTAGGAGGCGCGGAAAACGCGCGATATTATCATGCGCCGCGCGACTGTATGGGCGCGATTTGTTCCACGACGAGCTGCGCCGATTCGAACCCACGATACTCGTTGACATCGAGGCGGTAGGCGAGCTGCACGACCCCGCGATAGGCCGGGCCGGCCTGGTTGAACGCGATCGCATCGACCGAGTTGCCACCGTCGGCAGGCCTGACCCTCAGCTTGAGGTGCTTTTCGCCGACCGTACGTTGCTCGACCACTTCGAAATCCCCGCTCCAGACTGGCTCCGGAAAACCCGCGCCCCATGGCCCGGCCTCGCGCAGCTTGCGTGCAAACTCGAGATTCAGGGCATTGTCCGGCAGCACCCCGTCGCTCACGATCGCGCCGCTGAAATCGGCCGATGGATAGAGGCGTTCGAGCTGCTCTGAAACAATCTGCCTGAAGCGATCGTAGCAACTCTCCGCGATGGTCAGGCCGGCAGCCATCGCATGGCCACCAAATTTTACGATCAGCTCGGGATCGACCGCGTGCACCGCCTCCAGAAGGTCGCGGACGTGCACGCCCTGTATCGAGCGTGCCGAGCCTTTCAGCAGCGCATCCGATTCCCGCGCGAATGCGATCGAAGGACGGTAGCAGCGCTCCCGCACTCGTGCCGCAATCAGGCCGACCACTCCCTGATGCCAGGATTCATCGTAGACGCAGACACAGGCCGGCAGATTGCTTGCGTCCAACCGGTCGACGTAAGCGAACGCCTGTTCGCGCATCGTCGATTCGATTTCGCGACGCTCACCGTTGATCTGGTCCAGGATGGCTGCGTGATGCAGCGCGATGTTCATGTCGTCCGTAAGCAGGCATTCGATTCCGATCGAGATGTCTTCGAGTCGTCCTGCCGCGTTGATCCTGGGCCCGGCCACGAATCCGAGATCGGCGCTGGTCGTCCTTGCGAGCTGACGGCCGGACTGGCGTAGCAACGCCTCGATGCCCGGCACCGTTTTTCCCGCGCGGATGCGCCTCAGGCCCTGGTCAACGAGCACCCGATTGTTGTGGTCGAGAGGCACGACGTCGGCGACGGTGCCCAGCGCGACGACGTCCAGGTACCGGGACGGCACACGGGCGGCACCCTTCATTCCCTCGTTATCGAGCCTGCGCCCGAGCGCCGCCATGAGGTAGAACGCTACGCCTACGCCGGCAAGGTTGCGGCTGGGGAAGCTGCTTCCGGGAAGGTTCGGATTCACGATCACGGCGGCATCGGGCAGCTCGCTGCCTGGCAGGTGGTGGTCGGTAATCAGCACCGGTATGCCCAGCCTGTTGGCCTCCTCCACCCCCGTGAGGCTCGAAATCCCGTTGTCGACGGTGACCAGAAGCGCCGGCGAACTGTCAGCCGCAATGCGAACGATTTCCGGCGTCAGCCCATAGCCGAATTCGAAGCGGTTTGGCACGAGATAGCCAACATCCGTGAATCCGAATTCTCGCAAGCAGCGCATCATCAACGTGGCGCTCGTCGCGCCGTCGACGTCGAAATCCCCTATCACCGTGATCCTGGATGCCCGATTCGCGATCAGCAGGTCGACAGCGGCATCGACGTTCTCCAGCGAGCCAACGGGGGCAAGCCGCGACAGTGCATAGTCCAGTTCGTCGCGATCCGCCACACCGCGGGTAGCGAAGAGCCTCGCGCTTATCGGATCCAGATCCGACAGCGCGTCGAGTACTCGCGGATCCGGAGCGCCACGCGACACGATGGGGCGACTCGTAGTCATGCAGATTGACCCTCGAGCAGGGCCGACGTGCGGCGCCAAACGCGCAGACGGTCCGACCGTCGCAGTGTTGCGCGAATCCCGTCGGCTGATACCAGTACCGCATGGCATAGCCTGCCTGATCTCAGCGCGTCTCGAATGGCCAGTAAGCCGGTTTGCAATTCGGCGCTGTCCCGGGACCCGGCCGGCACGGCAGCCACGAAGCCATTGGCGCAGGCATCCAGGCAGGCGTCGATCGTGCCCGGCCATGCCTTGGCAGATCCGTCGACGCTCTCCCAGTACCCCCGCAACGTCGGATCGTCGGCGAACAGCGGCGGCACCCGGGCGCTGCTCCGTTCCGGCGCGTAACCACCACCCCATATCCACAGGGAATTGACGGGTGGCTGCCCGCAGGCCAGACGCTCCGCATTCACCGGGTGCCCGTGTAGCGTCATTTCTATCTCCGAAATAAGCCTGAGAGTATCCGCAGCCGTATCTGACGAGGGCAAGGACTGCTCGGGATTCCTTCCGTCCACTAGCGCCGGCGGGATGGCTGCCGTCACTATTGGCTGCGTAGCGCGGACATAGCCGAAGCGGCCGAGTCTCGCAAAACCGAGCGCACCATCCGTGCCAAGTGTCTCCTGCAAGCCGTCGAACAGGCGCTGCATCTCCGACCGGCTGACATCCTCGGTGTCCAGCACATGCAGGAACAGGCGATCGAGCCGCGGTTCCATGTAAACCGGATCGGCCGCAGCGATCCAGGTGCCCGGGCGGTCGCCCGTCTGGCCCCACATGCGCAATGCGGCCAGGCCTTCGATGGGCTGTTCCCGTCCCAGCGCGCCGAGCACCTGTGCCAGCAAGTTCTCGGGCGCCGGCACTTGCTCGAGCTGTGCCTGCGACAGCCAGCGCAGCAGCTTGCGGTCGCCAAGCCGCCCGCGCACCGGCGGCAGCAGCACGACGGCAGCCGAATTGTCATAGGATAGAGGCACGTTCTTGGGGTCTGATCTCGGCGTTGGCTATGATTGCACAGGAGCGGACGATGGTAACGGAAACGGGTTTTGAAGTTTACGCGGGAAATCTCATCGGTAACGACAATACGTCGGGTAACCGGCGACGCTATCGTTGTCGGCGGACAGCGGTACACGGAGACGATTGCGCTGACCCCCGACGGGCCGGTCGAGAATTTCGCACCGCCGCCGCTCGAGGAACTCGATGCGTCACACTTCGAGATTCTGCTCGAGTATGAACCCGAGCTCGTGATCCTCGGAACCGGGGAGCGTACCGTATTCCCGCCCCGCGAACTGACGTTCGCTTTCGCACGGCGCCGCATCGGCCTGGAAGTCATGGATACGGCAGCGGCCGCACGCACCTTCAACGTGCTTGCCGGGGAAGGCCGCCGTCTGGCCGCCGTTCTCTACCTCTGACGGGTCCTAATCGAGGATGGCATCGCCGGAGATGCCGTTACTTTCCATCATCGCGCGCAGGTTTCTGAGCGCCTCCAGCTGGATCTGCCGGACTCGCTCCCGGGTCACGCCGATCTCCTCGCCGATTCGCTCGAGCGTCTCGCGGCGGTAGCCGTGCAGGCCGAATCGACGCTCCACCACCTCGCGTTGCTTTTCGCTCAGTTCACAGACCCAGCGATCAACGATGTCGTTGAGGTCGTCTTTCTGCGCGCAGCGGGGCGGCTCCGAATCCCGCCTGGCGCGCAGGCGATCCACGGGACCGGCACCGGTTTCGTCGACACTGCCCGATCGCAGCGTGACTCGCTCATGCAACGCCATCAGGCGTTCGACGTGGGCGACGTCGCGCTGCAGGTGCTCGGCAATTTCCGCAGTGGTCGGTTCCCTGTCCTGCTGTTGACGGATACTGCGTGCCGCACGCAGGCAGGTGTTGATGTCCTTGATGACGTGTATCGGCAGACGTACCGATCCTGACTGGTTCATGATCGCCCGCTCTATGGTCTGACGAATCCACCAGGTGGCGTAGGTCGAGAAGCGGAACCCGCGCTCCGGATCGAATTTCTCCACGGCGTGAATCAGACCGAGATTGCCTTCCTCGATCAGGTCCAGCAGTGGCAGGCCGCGATTGATGTAACGACGGGCGATCTTGACGACGAGACGCAGATTGCTTTCGATCATCCTATGGCGTGCCGCCTCGTCGCCGCCTCTTGCGAGACGCGCATACTTTTTTTCTTCGTCAGCGGTGAGCAAAGGCGAAACGCCAATCTCCGAAAGATAGAGGCGTGTCGGGTCGTGCGAGCGAACGGCGACCGTATCGGACTTCGCGGCGCCGTTGATTCCGGCCGCGGGTGGCGACTCACCGGAAACGGAACCGTTACCCGGTGTCTGCTTCGACCTACCGATTTGTGCTCGCGCTTTTTGCACTCGCCGATACTCCCTCGCTGGAACCGCGACGCGGAGAATCAGGTGTAAGTCGAATTACCTCGCGGGCAAGTATTGTCGCGGGTTAACCGGCTCGCCATTGCGCCTGATTTCAAAATGCAGTCGCGGCTTCCGTTCCGGCCCCTCCCCCATTGTCGCGATTTGCTGGCCTTTGCGAACCGACTGTCCCTCCTTGACCAGCAGCTTTGCGTTATGCCCGTAGGCACTGAGGTAGGTGTCGTTATGTTTGAGAATAATAAGCTGACCGTAGCCGATCAGTCCACCGCCCGCATACACAACTTTGCCGGAGGCCGCGGCAACAATGGCTTGCCCGGACCGGCCGTCGATCAGGACGCCGGTTCCACTTCCCGGTTTCCCGCCGAATTCGACCCTGATCTGGCCCCGGGTCGGCCAGCCCCAGGCCGGCGGTGGCTGCGCCGGTATCGATGGTAGTGGCTGCCGGCTGCTGCGTGTCGACGCGCTGCGTTGGCGGTCGCCGGACGGCGGCGTCAGGCGGATAACCTGCCCAGGGTAAATCAGCGAGCCGTCACCTAGCCGGTTCCAGCGCGCGACGTCGGTCGGATCCTTGCCATAACGCCAGGCGATCGAAAACAGCGTCTCACCCTTGCGGACGATATGCTGCTCCGGCTTTGCCTGCCAGTTGCTGCCCGAACCGCAGGCCACCAGCAACAGCATGGCGAGCACGCCCGGGACGATACGCGCGAGCATCACCCCCGCGCCATCAGGTAAGCGATGACGGCGACGCTCACGACGACCACAGCCCACCCGATGCGCTCGATATACCTGAGTAACGTGGCCTCGAAGCGGACGCCGGCATACTTCACGATGCCGGCAACGAGAAAGAATCGAGCACCTCGACCGATGACCGACGCGAGGACGAATGCGGGGAAATTCAGCACAGCAACGCCCGCAGCGATCGTGAAGACCTTGTAGGGAATCGGCGAGAAACCGGCCACGAACACAGTCCAGAATCCATAGCTATCGAACCAGGCCTGCGCTGTCTGATACGCGCTCCAGTAGTGCGAATCGCGCAGCCATGGCTCG
>JBFEXY010000046.1:0-12219 GCA_041562415.1 Woeseiaceae bacterium | reverse complement strand
TGCTCGGCGGTATCTGCCATTTCCTGGCAGTTATCTGGCACGTGCTGCCCGTCTCACCGCAGGTGGCTATCACGGGCTGACCGGGAATAGCGGTCTTCCACGAGGAGCCGCGGATCGAGGCAAGATATCATTGGCCGATGCGCTCGAATCTTTCACTGGTGTTTTGCATCCTGGCGACCGTCCTACCGTCCGTCGCCGCGGACGCATCCGAGCCCGATCCGTTATTCCAAAGCCACGAGACGCTGGACGTCACGCTGTCTGTGCCACTAACGACCCTGGTCAGGGATCGGCCGACTGAAGAGTACTTACAAGGAACGTTGAGCTATTCCGGCGAAGATGGAAAAACCGAGTCGTTCGACGTAAAGATCCGCGCCCGCGGACATTCCCGGCATAAGATCTGCGACCTCCCTCCCCTGTGGCTGAATTTCAAGAAGTCGCAGGTAAAGGACACACTGTTCCACAAGCAGGATAAGCTGAAGCTCGCCGTTCACTGCCGTGATTCGGAGCGCTACGAACAAACCCTGCTGCGCGAGTACATGGCGTACCGGCTTCTGAACCTGGCCACGCCCATGAGCTTCCAGGTTCGGCTCTTGCGTATTACATGGGTGGACACCGAGGGACAGAGTGACGGGCAGGTGCGCTATGCATTCCTGCTGGAACACAAGAATCGGCTCGGCAAGCGGCTCGACCGGAAAGATCTCAAAATCGACGAGACCTCGGTCGCGGCATTAGACCCGGTGCACCTGAACCTGACGTCCGTATTTCAGTACCTGATCGGCAATACGGACTTTTCGCCGATTGCGAAATCGGAATACAACGAGTGCTGTCACAACTACGTTCTGTTTTCCAATGACCGCGATCTGTTGATCGCAATACCCTATGACTTTGACCAGGCAGGCCTTGTCAGCGCGCCTTACGCCCTGCCCGGCCAACAATTCGGCATACGGTCGGTACGCCAGCGCATCTACCGCGGCCGCTGCGATAACAATGACTACCTGGAAGGATCAATCGAGCACTTCAAAGCCATTCGCAACAATATCTTTGCCCTGATCGAGACTCAGGACGGACTGACTCGCAAGGTACGAAAAATACTCGCTACCTATGTGCAGCAGTTTTATGACACTGCCGACGACCCCCGCAGAATTACTCGGCTGATGATCAACGAGTGCATCTAGCAGAAGTGGATAGAATCAACCCGGCAGGCGCAACCGGTGGTCCACGGAGCAGTACCCGGTTCTCCGCAATGCGGCTATAAAGTCTCCATCGTCGCCGAAGCTCAAGACGCGGCATACGCAGGTCGCCCATTGCCTTGCGATGATCGACGAGGACCGCGAGAAACGCCGCGAGCATCAGCGCACGCCAAACGATGATGAAGATGCGGCGATGCGCATCCGTTCTCATCTGCGTACGAAGAAATTCGCAATGAAACCTGAGGTGCGCCCTCTCGTCGGCGGCGATTTCGCGCAGCACCGACTTCACTGCGCTGTCCGGGAGACCCGCAGCGAGCAATCGGTAGTAGCAAATACCGACGACCTCAGCCGCCAGCAGCACCATGATCTTGAAACGTAATCCGATCAACCGCCTGCCAAACACGAACAGCCGGGCCGTCCAGTTGCGCGCGATCAGCTTGCCACGCAGGGCGCGGACGCAGCAGGCGAGGAGTTCGGCATGCCGGTGTTCCTCGGCGACGAACATTGCGAGCGCGTCAGCATAATCCTCGTCCAGCAAAGTAAGCCGGCTGTTTCTGGCCTGATCGACGACGCTACCGCCGCCGGATTCGCCGAGCTGAAATATGGCCAGGGAGCGCGCGACCGAAGCGGGAACGCCGGACAGGTCGGGATCATCCGGTAGCAGCCTGGCGCCAGGACGCTGATGTCTCGCAGCGAAGAACGCCTTCCATTGCGCCCAATTCGGGGTTGTTCCGTACATTCGACCGCTCCGCTTCGATGCCATGAAACGGTTGTAAGCCCTGAAGCTGACGCCCCAGGGGTCACAATGTGTCGAATTGTGGCGACCTTCAGGCGTCGGCCTTCAGGATCTCCGGGTACTCGGGCTTCCAGCGATACTGGTTGATTCGCTGTTCGAGCGCGTCGACGTCGGTGAACGTTGCCACGCCGTCGGCCACGGCCTGTTTCGCCACGGCAAGACCGACGATGCCACAGATATCCCACAGACTGTTCACCTCGGGCATCAGGCAGCGTTCCTCGATGGTCGAGACTTCAAGAGCATGCGCGAGCGCCGTCGATGAGGCGCCGATCATCGAACCGGTAACCTCGGTCGCGCCGCTAACGATGGCACCCAGGCCGATACCCGGGAATACAAAGACGTTATTGGCCTGGCCAATCCGGCGTTTTTCACCGCCGAACTCCACCGGATCGAAAGGGCTACCCGTTGCCACCAGCGCGGTACCGTCGGTCCACTTCAGGATATCCGCCGGCGTAGCTTCGCTAATATCGGTCGGATTCGACATCGGCAAGATGACCGGATGGTCACTGTGCCGCGCGGCATTGCGTACAACCTCCTCCGTGAAGCTGCCGGCCTGGCCGGACGTGCCGATCAGTACATTGCCTTTGTAGGCATCGACGACTTTGGCGAGGTTTCTGCGGTCTTCCCGCTCGAGCCCGATCTCGTCCAGCCAGGCTGCACGCCAGGCGAAATCCCGCTTGTTCTTGTCGAGATCCTCTCGGTCATCACTGACGACGCCGCGGCTGTCCAGGGTGATGATAGCGCGCTCGAGGGCCTCGCCTTCGACCCCTTCCTGTTGCAGCTGCCGGCGAATCTGCCTCGCGATGCCAACGCCAGCCGCACCGGCACCATAAATAACCGTACGGCTTTCGGTGAACGGCGTGCCGCTGATGCGGGAAGCAGCGTGCATGGCGGCCGCCGCAACCGCTCCGGTACCCTGGATGTCGTCGTTGAATGACGGCAGGTGGTTGCGGTGGCGATCCAGTACCTGGAAGGCGATATCCTTGTGGAAATCCTCCCACTGGATGACGACCTTCGGGAACACCTTGCGAGCGGCTTCCACGAACTCGTCAATGATAGCGAGGTACGCGTCGCCACGCAGGCGGTGCTTGCGCCACCCCAGGTACCAGGGATCATCAAGCAGCTCCTGATTGTCGGTGCCGACATCGAGGCTGATCGGCAGGGTACGTGCCGGGTGAATCCCGGCTCCTACGCAATAAAGCGCCAGCTTTCCAATGCTGATCGCCATCCCGCCCACGCCCTGGTCACCGATGCCGAGGATGGCTTCATTGTCAGTGACAACCATCAGTTCGACGTCGCTGAACGGCGCAGAGTCTCGGAGCACCTGCTCGATCCGGCCCGCGTGGCCCGGCGTGATGAAGACACCGCGCGCACGGCGGTAGACATGCGAAAAGAAATGCGAAGCGGCTCCTACTGTCGGGGTATAGACCACGGGCATCAGCTCTTCGAGGTGCGTGCTCAAAATCTTGTAGAAGAGCACCTCATTACGGTTTTGCAGCAGCCCGAGATCGATGTTCCTGCCGACGGGATCCTTGTTGAAACAGATGGTGTGGTAAGTCCGGTCCGCCTGCATCTCGATATCGTTGTGCTGCGGCGGCAACATGCCTTCGATACCGAAGCGGCGACGCTCCTCCGGAGTGAAGGCGATACCCTTGTTGTAGATAGGTGACCGCACCAGATCGGTACCGTTCATATCTATTTTTACTTTATCGCCTTCAGGCGTTCTGATCAGTTCGAACTTTTCCATGCTTGCGCCCGTCATCCGTGTGGATGACGGGCACTACACGCCGTCCGGTTATGACTGTCAACCGTGGTCTACCCCTACTCAAAATCGATAGCCCGCGCCGTCGCCGGTATTGCTCCCGCGACCTGGCGACATTCAGCAGGCACATGCGGCGCTCGCGAGTTGAGGACGAAAAGATTACCTGTGAGCACGAGCAGCGTGCCTACGATGATCGGCGGATCGATTTCCAGACCTTCGAACAGCGCCGAAAGGATCAGCGCAACGACCGGGAACATCACCATGGCGTAACCGGCCTTGTGTGCGCCGATGCGGCCAAGCAAGGTCAGGTAAGCGCCAAAGGCAACAACCGAGCCGAACACGGTCAGGTACAGCAACGAACCGATATAACCCGCAGACCAGTCGAACACGAAGTCGTGGCCCTGGTATACCGCAATCAGGCCGGTAATGACCGTACCGTAGAGCATGCCCCAGGCGTTAGACTGTATGACCGGCAGCCCTGTCTTTTGCGCGGCCTGGGAAACCATGTTGCCGAAGGATGCGACGAGCGCCCCGATCACCGCGAGCATCGATCCGTAAAAGATCGTGTCCGTGAATGTGAAGTCGGAAATCTGCGGCGCGAATAATGTGAAAATTCCTGCCACGCCGAGAAGTCCACCGAAAAGTACCCGCCGGCCTGCCCTGACACCGAAAAACAGTCGGGCATTGACGATATTCATCCACAGAATCGTTGAAAACGCGATCGCAGTCAGTGCGGACGAGATATAGATCTGAGCACGATAAGCCAGTATGTAATTCAGGCCGAACAGCAGCACGCCGAGGAGCACGAACCTGGCGTGTTGCCGCAGGCTGAATGCCAACTGCAGGCCGCGGATCCGGCTCCACGCGAATAGCAACAGGGAGGCACCGGCGTATCGATACACGATCGAAACCTCCGGCGCCACAACGCCGAGCTGGAATTCTATCGCCAGCCAGGTCGAACCCCATACGAGCACCGTTATCGCGTATAGCGCTGCGTTACTCATGCCCGGCCTCCGCAATCAGTGCCGCCATCATATGCACGCAGCGCATCTTCGATGACTTCGGCGTGCAGGTGCCTGTAATGATGCAGCCGTAACGGGGCACCAACCAATACGTCGAGCATCGTACCCCACTTCGTACGTGACGATCCGTCCATACGCGCCCCGGGCTCATCGAATATGCCGCGATCAAGCGCTTCGCAGCCGTTGGAAGAATGTTGTTGTCCCATGACTCGTCCCTCCAGGGTTTCAAACCACGGACTTGACTATACGGTCTTTTTGTAGGTATAACAGACACAGTTTTTAAAAAATATGACCTATACAGTTATGCTACAAGTCTCAAAAAGCGACGATACCTTCCTGTATCGACAAGTCATTGACTTAATTAGTGAAAATATGGATTCCGGGACGCTGCGTCCGGGTGACCGGCTGCCCTCGCTGCGTAAGATGAGCCGGACCGTCGGCGTGAGTATCCCGACTGTCCGGCAGGCCTATGTGGAGCTCGAGCGCCAGCGCCGCGTCGAATCGCGGCCCCAATCCGGGTTTTATGTGCGACACCGCGGGGGCAATGCCATCGTGCGCCCTACCCCGTCCTACGAGGGCGATCCGGTCCCGCTGAACTGCCGTACGTTGATGGAGCGCATCTACAACGGGATCAACGATCCCGCGCTCGTGCCTCTCGGCATTGCCAACCCGACGATGGCGAAACCGGCGGCGAAAGCGCTGCACCGGGCGATGAAAAGGGTGATGGCACGTGCCGAGGACCGTAGCATCGGTTATGCACCAACGCTCGGTGAACCGGCACTGCGGCGCCAGATCGCCTACCACTACCTCGACACGACGGGCGTGCAGGTCGATCCGGAGCACATCGGAATCACCAATGGCGGCCAGGAAGCCCTGTTGCTGGCCCTGAAGTCGGTGGCATCGGAAGGTGACGTGATTGCCGTCGAGACACCTACCTATCATGGGCTTCTTGAGCTTATCGACAGCCTGGGCATGCTAGCCATCGAGGTCGAGACCTGCCCCGAGGAAGGCGTGGTTATAGCCGAACTCGAGCGCACGCTGCAGACTCACGATGTCAAGGCCTGTATGTTCTCGACGACCCTCTCGAATCCACTCGGCGTAACCATGCCGGAGCGTGACCGGCGCCGGCTCGTCGAGGTACTCGAGCGATACGACACGGTATTGATCGAGGATGACGTCTATGGCGACCTGAGGTTCGATGGCGTCCGCCCGGTACCCGCCCAGTTTCTCGGCGGGAGCGCACGCATCATTACCTGCGGATCGTTTTCCAAGACCGCTGCGCCAGGTTATCGCATCGGCTGGGTGGTGACGGACCGTTACATCGACAAGATTGAGCAGCTGAAAAGATCGTTTTCCTGCAGTTCGGGCCTCCTTCAACAACTCACGCTCGCGGACTTCCTCGCGACTGGCGATTACACTCGGCATCTCAAGGCCCTGCGGCCGGTGCTGAAGCAAAACGCCGAGCGCATGGCTGCCCTGGTCGGCGAGCACTTTCCCGCGGAGACTCGCACGTCCAAGCCGGTCGGAGGCGCCGTGCTATGGCTGGAACTGCCCGGCAGGGTGGATGCGGAGGCGCTGTTCGACGAAGCCATCGAGGCCGGTATCAGCATTACGCCCGGGCACATATTCTCGCCGTGTAGCTGCTACACGAATTTTCTCAGGCTGAGCTACGGCCACCCGTGGACTGAGCGCACGGAAGACGCCATGCGCTGGCTGGGTGAGCGTGTCTCCGAACTCGCGACGAAGACTGACTAAACCACGCCGGCTTTCTTCAATGGCAATTCCCGCACGCGCTTGCCGGTCGCGGCAAAGTACGCATTGACGATGGCGGGCGCCACCGGTGGAACCCCGGGTTCGCCGACACCGCCAGGCGGAGCGTCGACGTCCATGATGTGCACGTTGATCGCCTTCGGCGCCTCGCTCATGCGAATAACCGGGTAGGTGTCGTAGTTACCCTGCTCGATTACGCCGTCTTTCGCGGTGATCTCGCCGTGCAGCGCGAGGCTCATGCCGAATATGCCGGCACCTTCCATTTGCGCGATAACACGGTCGGGATTCACTACGAGTCCGGCATCGATCACGAGCCATAACTCCTCGACGTGAACCTTGCCTTTGGCATCGACCCGTACCTCGGCAACCGTGCCGACTGTGCTCAGGAACGAGCGGTGCACGGCGATACCGAGGCCATGACCGTCCGGCAGTGCCCTGCCCCAGCCAGCCATCGCCGATACCTTCTCGACCACTGTCTTGTACCGCGCAGTGTCGATCGGGTGGACGTCCAGCGACTGACCGTAATTCGAATACTCCACGCCGTCGTCCACAGGATTGACCTTCCTCGATGGGCCGGCGAGACGCAGCAGGTAGTCGCGAGGATCGGCACCGGCCTCGTGCGCCAGTTCGTCGGCGAAACCGCAGACAGCAAAGGCATGGTAGATGTTGCAGACGGATCGCAGCCAGCCGATGCGCACGTGTGCTTTCGCGTCGCCCGATTCGAGTCGCATGTTGGGGATCGCGAAAGGATTGTCGATCATTCCGAGCTCGAGTTCGAAAATACCCGGCCCGGTGGCTTCCGCGCTGAACGTAGAGCCGATCGACGGGAACACGCTGCGGTGCAGCCAAGCCGTGGTGTTGCCCTCTTCATCGAGCGCGCCCTTCAGGTACTGTGCGCTGACCGAGTGGTAATAGCCGTGACGAATATCGTCCTCGCGCGACCACGACACTTTGACCGGCTTGCCGGTCTTCTTCGCGAGCCACGCTGCTTCCGCGGAGAAATCAGCCTTGGACTTGCGACCGAATGCGCCACCCAGCAGCGTGACATGGACCTTTACCTGCGTCTTATCAATGCCGAGCAGGTTCGCAACCGTGCCCTGCACCGACTGCGGAGCCTGGGTGGCCGCCCAAATCTCGACGCTACCGTCCTCGTGCATCATCGCCGCGGCCGCCGGCGGCTCCATTGGCGCATGTGAGAGATGTGGCGCATAGTAGTCGGCCTCGATGACCGTGGCCGCGGATTCGAACGCAGCGTTCACATCGCCACGATTCATGACTGTGTTGCCATCCTTGTGCGACGTGTCGACGAGCTGTTTACGGTAACTTCCCGAGTCGTACTCGGCATTCAGGCCGGTATCCCATTCCACCGCCAGCGCCTTGCGCCCCTGCTCCGCCGACCAGGTATTGCTCGCCAGCACCGCAACACCTCCGAGCGGGTTGTAGCCGGGAGGCGAAGTGACGTTCGGCATCTTTATGACCTTCGCGACTCCAGCGACTTTCAGCGCGCCGGTGTCATCGACCGTCTTCACCGTGCCACCATAGACCGGGCAACGCTCGATGGAGGCATACAGCATCCCAGGCAAGACCGTGTCGGTCCCATATATCCCGGTGCCTGTGGTCATCGCGACACCGTCGACCAGGCCCACCGATTTGCCGATGTAGCGGTAATCCGCCGGATCCTTGAACCTTACGTCCTCCGGTACCTCGAGTTCGGCTGCCGAGGCGACGAGATCGCCGTAAACGGCGGACCGGCCGCTCGCTTCATGGTGGACGGCATGGTTGCGCGCCACGAGGTCCGAGGTGGGCACGCCCCATTCCATCGCTGCGGCCGCTACCAGCATTTCACGTGCCGATGCGCCGGCTGTTCGCAGCAGGTCGAAATGTTTGCGGATACTGGTCGAACCATCGGTATTCTGGTCGCCGTACTTGGCATCGCCGAGCGCCTGCAGCAACTCTATGCGGTCCCAGTCGGCTTCGAGTTCGTCCGCGATCACCTGCGGAAGCGAAGTCCGGATGCCCTGCCCCATTTCAGAACGGTGGCAATAGATCTCTACGATGTCGTCATCGCGAACATTGACGTAGACGTTCGGCGCCACGCTACTGGCGCCGGCTGCCTTCGCGCCACCCGGAGTTCCCAGCGTCATCGCGAAAACAAGGCCGCCGCTCGCAATACCGGTCTTCTGCAGAAACTCCCGCCGACTCAGTTTCTCCAGACTTTTCATGACTCACCCCCCGCGGCGCGATGGATGGCCTCGCGAATTCGTGTGTAGGTCCCGCAGCGGCAGATGTTGCCGCTCATTGCGGCGGCGATATCTTCGTCGCTGGGATTCGGGTTACGCTCCAGCAGCGCAGCCGCCGTCATGATCTGCCCCGACTGGCAGTAACCGCATTGCGGGACATTCAGCTCGCGCCAGGCCTGCTGCACCGGGTGGTTGCCATCCGCGGACAGTCCTTCGACCGTGGTCACCGACATCCCGGCGGCAGCAGACACCGGGAACGCACAGGAGTGTACCGGGTTGCCGTCCACGTGGACGGTGCAGGATCCGCAAAGCGCTTTACCACAACCGTACTTGGTGCCGGTCAGGCCGGCGATGTCCCGAATCACCCACAGCAGCGGCATCTGTGGGTCAACATCGTGCGACTGGGGCTCGCCGTTCAACGTGAATTCGATGGCCATCGGGATTTCCTCGGATCACTTTCGGAGCTGGGACGGACACAATATTAGCATCGTTCGATTATCGACGGTCGCGGCCAAATTGTGACCGACATGAAGGAACCCCGGGCGGCGGCGCGGGATAATAGCGCGATGTCATACGGACTCATGCTGTTGCCGGTACTGCTGCCGATCCTGTTCTGGGGTTTCTACCACTACCACAAGGACCGGCATCTGCCCGAACCGGTAGGCTATTTGTTGCTGGCATTCGGCTTGGGCCTCGTGTCGGCCGGTCTTTCCCGGGCGCTCTATGTCGCGCTCGGCTGGGCGTCGCTGCGCTACGACGCGCTCGCCCTGGCGGACGGCAACACACTGGGACTGTTCGCGTATTCGATGCTGGCGATCGGGCCGGTCGAGGAACTCGCGAAAATGCTGCCGTTCCTGCTCCTGGTCCTCAGACTTCCTGAAATGGACGAACCCATCGACGGGATCATTTACGCATCGTTCGTGGCGCTTGGCTATGCGGCAGTGGAGAACGTCATGTACCTCGAGTTCCTGACATCAGCCGAGGCCGCGGCGCGCGGCTTTGCAGGACCGGTCGTCCACATTCTGTTTGCATCCATCTGGGGCTACACCATAGGCTCTGCCCACATCAGGGGCGAGTCGATATCTCGCGGTCTGGTTGGCGGCTTCCTGCTCGCGGCGAGCCTGCACGGCCTTTACGACTTTATCGTGCTGCAGCAATCGCTGAACGCATTGCCGATAGCTGCGTTACTGATAATCGTGGTGTGGATCTGGCGATTACGTTTGTTGCGCGCTCTGCACGAGAGCGCCGTTGGGGGGAGGCGGCAGCCCTAACCGTGGTTGTACGGATTAAAGCCGTCGCGATCGGCCGGCGCCGTATCGTCGCCCTCGAGCGTCAGGCCGTCAAGGCCTTCAGGCTCGCTCAACAGGTCGCTGCAACGCTTCTGAATCTCTGCCAGACGCAGAGAAACATTTGATGCGGATAACGGCTCGTCTTTGATATCCCAGTCCATTTCGGTCTTCCATCGCGCACTGTCGGCAAACAGCGACAGTGCTTGAATTGCAGTATAGAGGCCACCTCGAACCCGAAATGTGAACTGGATCACACATATTTTGCCCTGAAATCCTTTTCTCGGAGCTTATGTTCAATTACTGCAACTCGTGAAAAATTCGGCGTTATGGCGGCACCTCGGCGAGCACGGCCATCAGCATGACGATGCCATCGAGGAAGTTTCCGAGCCGCAGATTTTCGTTCGGGCTGTGCTGGTTGTTGTCGATGTTTACGGTCGGCACGATGGCGGCAGGTACGTCCAGGGCGTCAATGATTGGTGCTATAGGAATCGATCCTCCCATTGTCCGGATGAGTATCGGCTCTTCGCCAAACAGGGACCTCAACCCTGCCCTCGCCATGCGACCGGCCGGAGATTCCATATCCGATCGGAATGCGCCGTAACTGACGTCGTACGTGAGGCTGACGATCCGATCATACCGCCTGCGATCTTCGCGACTCGGCGCGTGATCGAGAACCGTATACCCCAGTGATTCGATGTGCTCCCGCAGCAAGCCGACAAGCCGCTCCGGATCCGACTCCTTGACGAGTCGAATGTCGAGCTCCGCCGTGGCGTCGGGTGGAATGATGGTCCTGGCCTGTTCGCGTACCCAGCCTGCAGAGGTACCGCGGATGTTAAGCGATGGATACTGAATGGCTTCCTGCAAGGTCGGCGCGACCGATTCCGCACGCTTTAGGCCCATGCCGGCAAGGATCCCCTCCTCGTCGTCGGGCACTCTGGACAGGACCGCACGATCGGCTTCCGTCAGGCTTACGCCGTCATAGAAACCGGGGATCATGACAACCCCCTCGGGCGATTTCAGCGAGGCGAGAATGCGCGCCAGATCGAACGCGGGGTTCGGCACGAAATTGCCGTAGTGCCCACTGTGTTGCGCTACCTGCGGACCGTAGGCGACGAGCGTTGCGGTCATGATACCGCGGGCGCCAAAAGTCACGGTCGGGAGATTAGAGGCGTGCGGCGGCCCGTCGAAGATCAGCAGCAGATCAGAGGCGAGCAGATCGCGATGCTCCAGGATTGCCGGCGCCAGGTTTGGCGACCCGAGCTCTTCCTCGGTGTCGATGATCACCTTCAGGTTGTAGGGCGGCGCCGCATCCAGCTGGTCGAGCAGCTCGACTGCCATCAAGAACTGCGTCATCGGCCCCTTCGAATCCGATGCCGAGCGTGCGAATACCCTCCAGTCGGGATCGAAGCCTTCGTCCATGGCCTCCCAGGGTATCTGCTGCCAGTTGCCCTGTTCGTCCTTTTCCTTGAGCACGGGGACGAAGGGATTTGCCTGCGCCCAGGCCGACGGATCGACCGGCTGACCATCGGCCTGCAAATACACCAGGACTGTTTTGCTCGCCGTATCGTGGCGCCGCTCCGCGAACAACGATGGGTTGCCGCTCGTCAGGATGCGTTGCGTCCGAAAGCCTCGCTCACCGAAAGCACCCTCCATCCAGGTCACGAGCGCCTCGATGTCCTCCGGATAGAGGGCGTCGTTCGGCAGCGCGAGAAACTCTCGATACAGATACACGGCGCGGTCTACGTTACCCTCTACGGCACCGCGCAGCTTATCGGGTGACGGCGGCTCGGCGCGAGCGGTAACAGCCAGGAACAGCGCGGCCGCAATGGCCAGCATGCAGAGTTGCGTCGTCCGGGCGCCCGCCATCCGATCAGAAACGCAGCAGCGCGGAACCCCAGGTAAACCCGGCGCCGAACGCCTCGAACAACAACAGTTCGCCGCGCTTGATGCGGCCGTCACGAACGGCGACATCGAGCGCGAGTGGTATCGAGGCTGCGGATGTATTCGCATGCTCATCCACAGTTACGATGACCCGATCCATCGGCATGTCGAGCTTCTTTGCAGCTGCAGAAATTATTCGCATATTGGCCTGGTGCGGAACGAACCAGTCCAGGTCGTGCTTGTCGATGTTGTTCTTGTCGAGCGTTTCC
>JBFEXY010000045.1:0-12743 GCA_041562415.1 Woeseiaceae bacterium | reverse complement strand
CTTCGTCCGACCGGGCTGATTATCTTCTCCTCGGCGCCGTGTTCCCCCGCGATATCGAACCAGCTCAGGACCGAGCGTTCGCTCCCGCGCGGGATTCGTCCGAGGCCGAAGAGGAGCACGTGGTCGAATTGCAGCCCCTTTGCACGATGCATGGTCATTACCTGTAATCGTGCCGAGTTGTTGTTCGAGACGCGTTCCAGGTCCAGCTGCGCTTCCAGTTCAGCAACATCGTGCAGCGTGCCGGCTATCTCCAGCTTTTCGAGCACATCCAGGTAGCGATACACGTTTTCAATGCTGCCTGGACGCTCGAGAATCCCAGGTCCCCCGAGCTGCAGCCAGCTCCGCTCGACGCGGTCGCGCAGGGACTCGGAGCGTGCGACTGCCCGCAGGGATTCAATCACCGGCATGGCCCGGCTCAGTGTCGCCCGGGCCTCCTGCGATATCGCGGCCAACCGCTCGTTGTCGTGCAGAAGTTCCCAGACCGTGCTTTTCGTGTCGTTGGCTACCAGCGCATGCAGGTCACACCAATCCCAGCCCAACCAGGGTGCTCGCAACAGTGCCAGCCAAGCAAGGCGGTCGCAGGGATGGACCATGGCGCGCGTCAGCGCCAGCAGGTCGATGATTTCGGGCAGGTCGGTCAGGCGGTCGATGTCGACTGCCTGATAGTCGATGCCGGCCGCTCTCAGTTGTGGCAGCAATGCAGCAAGCTGGCTTCGCCCGCGCACCAGTACGGCCATGTCGTCTTCCGGGTTCCCCGCAAGGGTCTCCTGAATGAGCCGGCAGCCTTCGTCTGCCTCCTGCGCAGGGTCGGCGCCGAACACTGGATGGATCAGGCACTCCCCTTCGATAGTCAGTGCCGGCACTGCTTCCTCGTAGGACACGGCGCCCCGAACCGGGTCGTTCACCGGCGGCAGCACCTGCGCGAAGATCGTATTGAACCAGTGCACGAGAAACTCTCCTGAACGGAAGTTCTTTCTCAACACCAGCCGCTGCAATGGCAGCCCGCCGATGCCCGCACGCTGAGCCATCAGGAACTGGGCGACTTCCGCATTTCGGAACCGGTAAATTGACTGCATGGGATCGCCGACGCAAAACAGGCTTCGGCCGTCGCCCGGCTCCCAGCCACCGGTCAGCGCTTCGAGCATCCGGTACTGGGCTCGCGACGTATCCTGCATTTCATCGATCAGAATGTGACGCACCTGGTAATCCAGCAGCAACGCGATGTCGCCGGGGCTTTCGGCTGATCCGAGCGCCCGGTCGGCGGCAATCGCTATTTCGATGAAATCGGTCAGGCTGTGTGCGCTAAATAGTTGCTGCAGCTCCGCGACAGCCAGCGGCAGAAGGCGAAACAGGGCGAGCAACACGGACCATTGCTCGTCGCTGTACCGGACAGGAGGCAGAACCCGGATGCCTTGCAGCAGACCCTGCAGGTCAGCATGGCTGGATGCTGATGCGATTACATCGTAGAGAGCCGATTTCTGCCCGTTATCGCCTGTCGGAAATCCATCGTTTACAGTCACCCTTTTTCGCCATGTGCCACCGGCTGTAAGCAGCAAGCCGGCGACACCATGCCAGGCGTCCAGCGCTTCGCTTGACGCGGGCGGCATTGCCGCCAGTTCCTGCAGCGCTGAAACAGGATGATCCGCTTTACCGGCATCGAGAAGGTTGCGCGCCGCGTAGGCTCCCAGCATCAGGACGTCGGGCACGATCTCCACGGGAAAGGCTCGCCGCGTCGTCTCCAGGTGAGCCGTTACGATGGCTCGAAGGTTTGTCTCGAGCCTCTCACGCAGTATGGCATTGTCAACCGTCTGCCCGCTGCCGATGAATGGCAGCCATTGGTCCCGCGTCTCGAGCATTCGCGCCAGGTAGCCGACGTACAGCGACGTATTGTTATCGAGGTGGACCAGCACCTCCTGAACGGCATCGCGAAATACCCCTGACTCTGCCAGCCAGTCCAGTGTGGTGGCGGCGGCCTGGCGGTAAAGACTCTTCACTTCGGCGTCGTCGGCCACTGCATTGCCGCTTGCCGCTGCGCCCGTGAGCGGCTGCATTCCTGCAATCGAGGCATTGAGTGAATCGAGCGTCTGGATTCGCATACGCCTCGGATTGGCGATGATCTGCCAGCCCCTTTCCCGATCACGGCCGAGAGCGGCGGCAGCGGCGTCGGCCGTAACGCGCTCGTGTGCCGCCTCCGGGACTTCACCGCGTTGCGAGCGCTGCAATGCGTGCAGTACGCGGTATTGCATTTCCGCGGCCGCCTTACGCGTAAACGTGATCGCGATGACTTCCTCTGGAGCATCGACGATTGAGAGCAGGCGCAGATAACGCTGGATAAGCAGTTCCGTTTTGCCCGATCCTGCGGGCGCCTGCACAATGAATGATCGCGTTACGTCAAGCGCATCCTTCCGCGCCTGTTCGTCGGCGGCCAGCAGAGCAGCATCATGCGTCACGCCGTAGTTCTCCAAACCTGGACAGGATATTCAGCGGCCGTGCCTCGCGTAAGGTTTGCCAGTAACGAATGCGTACGTCGCCGGCAGCAAATTCACCGGCGGCCCTCTCCACCGCCCCAATCCAGCGCTGCAACGATTGCTGCCACTCTTCCACGCTCATGACGCCCCGACCACAGCCGTTGAGCGTCGTCTCACGACTGTCGATGTTGTAAAACCCGAGATCGGCGACCGGCTCTGCGGCAGCAATCGCGTACACAATCAACTGCGCATCTGTGGGCTCGCCACTGCGGTCCAGGAATTTCCTGGGACCGCCGGTTTTGTAATCCAGTATCGCGACCGTGCCGTCGTCGTAACGGTCGATGCGATCGACACGCACCGCCAGCTGCACACCGGCAAGACTGAAGTCCATTGACTGCTCGACCGCGTGGATACCAAAACTGTCACGGCGCAGATCGACTTCGACAAGCTCTTGCAGAAGGCGCGATACCCTTTTGCGCTCCAGTGCGAGTAACTCTTTGAGAACCCGATCCGCATGACGCTCGTAGCGAGAAAAAGCGCGCTTTGTTGCGTTGCTTATCCGTTGCTCAAGTTCCTTGCCACGCCATCCCCGGATGCCCGACTGTGACGGCCGCTCCTCGTAAAGGCGGAACGTCGCAGCATGGATCAGGTTGCCGCGTACGAGTGGAGAAAGTCCTGGAATGATTGGGCCCAGCGTTGAAATGCCGAGGCGTCCCGACGCAAATGCGCTGAAAGGCTCCGTCATTTGCCGCTGAATAGTGGCAGCGCCCCCTGCCACCGTCTCGGTCGAGGAAACGGGCGGAACCGGGTCGCTGCTCGGCTGGACCACCGTGGCCAGGTCGCACAGTTGCACCGCATGCCAACCCGGGTCTTCCGGCGTAGCGCCGGCAGGCGTGTCCGCGAGGAGCACGGTCGGTGTCTCGATCGAGTCCCCGCTGCGAGACGGATAGCTGCAGATGCAGGACGCTGCGCTTCGCAACAGCCGATCGATCACTCTCTGCGCATAGGCTGAGGTATCTTCCGGATCGGCGTCCGGCATCCGGTAGTGCTTTTGCAGACGCCGGGAAATCAATGCCGTCGGTCGGCTGCCTGGCGGCCATTGGCTAGCCGAGAGACCGGTAATCCACAACCGGTCAAACTGGAGTCCGGCCGCTTCCAGTGGTCCAAGTACCTGGACCACGGCTCCTTCCATTTCCGGTTGGAAGACCGTGTCCGATGCCATCGCCCGCAACTGTCCAATTGCTCGCTCGAGCGTGATTTGCGGTACGACCAGCTCCAGCTTCGCAAAATCGTTCAGCAGGTCGCGCCAGCGATTCATGAGCTGGAAGTCCGCGCTCTCTAATGCCGTTTCGCCAGGCCAGCCGAATTTGTCCAGCAACGCATCGACCACTTCTGCCCAATGCGCCGGTGAGGCTTCCCTGGTTTGTGATCGAGCCTGTTTAACGAATTCTTCGAGTCGATCCAGCCAATCCGTGGATCCGTCACCGGTGCTGCGCTCGCCAAAGGCGCGAAGAACCAACTCCGGTGTCCAGTTGCGGTCGGGTATGCGACGCAGTTTGAGCTCAAGCCGGCCGCGGCTGTCGACATCCCTCACCCCCAGGAACAGCGTGCGCATCAGCATGCTGAGATCTCGTCCGCTTATTGCACTGTGCGTCCAGCGCAACACAAGCAGAGCGATTTCGATGGCCGGATAATCATTCAACCGGCGACCGAAGGACACGTTCACGGCAGTACGCTGGGAACCGTCCGCATATTGCCAGCCGGGCACAAATGCCTCGCGAATCAATCGTCCTGCTCGGGCGGCATCCTGCTCGAGGTTGGAAACGACGATGCCAATACGTCTGCCGGGATATTCCTGGAGTTCTGAGTGCGCCCATCGCCCGGCGGCGCGGAGTTCGGCGTCGGGGTCGTCACAGACGACAACGCTGGCCTCGGGCTCTGAAATTTCGGTTGCTCCCCTGTGAATGCGCGTGCCGCGCTCGCGCAGCGCTGCCAGCAGTTCATCAGCCGCGGGTGTCAGGCGGTCAAAACCGGCGAGCACTAGATTCTCGGGTGCTGTCGCGTCGCCGGCCCGGATGGCGGCCGTGACTTGCCCGGGGAGCATGGCTTCGTCGATCCAGTTTTCCGCGGCCATTCGATTGCGATATCTCGACGCAGCGGCCGCAAAAACATGTTGATCGCGGCTGCTCGCTGCAGACATGCATTCGTCGAACGGCACTTGCCACTCGTGCAACCTTTTCCAGGCATCGAGCACGTGTCTCGTGAGACCCGCAAAATTGACGAGCGGATCGTCGATCACCTCGCGAAGAGTGCTTTCCCAAATGACGCGGCTTTGGTGGGAATTGATACGGGCCGGCTGCCGCCCCGGTCCGGCGGACGCGAGGAGCCTGGCCAGCCATTCCGGCCACGAATGGATCGCGGGCGTTAGCCATGCGAGCTTGCCACTCGCCCGCTGTCGTTCATTGAACTCAGCAACCAGTAGTCGTGCGAGCCTGTGGCTCGCGGTCACTACCTGTGACGAATCGTCACAGACCTCGGGTAACCAGCCATACATCACTCAGGCGTGCTGTACGAGGACGTCGTCGATTCGATCGAACACCGTATGCAGAGTATCGGGGTCGGGCAAGGTGGTGATCCGGAAGTGATCGGTGTAGGTCGTATTGAAACTGCTGCCGGGCGCTACGAGGACGTGGCGCTTTTCAAGCAACTCCAGGGCGAATTGCTGGTCGTCCAGTTTGCCTGCGAATCGCTTGTGAAGTCGCACGAAAGCGTACATGGCGCCCATGGGGGCCACGAGGCTGAGATACGGACTCCCGGCTACGCGCTCGATGATGCACTGGCGGGACTGGTACAAGCGACCACCGGGCTGCACGAGCTCGCCGATGCTCTGGAAACCGCCCAACGCCGTTTGCACCGCCCACTGCCCCGGAACGTTGCTGCAGAGTCTGAGCGCCGCCAGCAATTCCATGCCGTGTATGTAATCGCGCGCCCGTTCGATATCGCCGCCGAAGACGCACCAGCCGACGCGATAGCCGCAGGCCCGGTAGACCTTGGACAGACCGGAATACGTCAGGCAGACGACGCCGTCGCCGGCCAGGGTTGCGAACGGAATGAACTCGGCATCATCGTAGACCATCTGGTCGTATATTTCGTCCGCCAATACGACGACGCCGGCTTCGGCCGCTATCTCTGCGATCTGTTCCAGCGTTGCCCGGTTATACACCGCGCCGCTCGGGTTGTTCGGATTGATGAGCACGATGGCGCGGGTGCGATCCGTAATGAGTCCGCGGATGTTTGCCGGTTCCGGCATGAAGTCGTTCTGCGGCAGACAGTCGTAATAGCGCGGTACGCCGCCGTTCAGGACGACCGCCGCAGACCACAAGGGATAGTCGGGGCTCGGCACCAGGACTTCATCGCCCGGATTGAGCAAGGCGCGCAGCGACAGGTCGATGAGTTCGCTCACCCCGTTGCCGATGAACACTTCCTCAGCGCTTACATGGTGTATGCCACGGTTTTGCTGCTGCATTACGACAGCCTCGCGCGCAGGGAAGATACCCTTCTGATGGCAATAGGCTTCCGCCTGGCCGAGGTTCTCGATCATTGCCAGCCGCATGGTCTCCGGCGTCCTGAAGCCGAACAAGCCCGGGTTGCCGATATTCAGCGAGATGATCTCGTAGCCCCGCTTTTCCAGTTCGTTCGCGTGATTGGCAAGCTGACCGCGAATTTCGTACTTGACCTCGCCCAGTGCGCCGCTCGCGGCGATAGTTCCGGCCGGTCCTTTACCCCTTTTCAAAGTTGTAACGCTCAAATTGTTCCCGCTTCTTTCAGTCGTGAAATCATTTCTTGAGAATAGCCCAACCAGTCGGCCAATACTTCCTCGGAGTGTTCCCCTAGCAAAGGCGGAGCCGACAGGTAATTGACCTGGTCAGACGAGAACCTTACAGGGTTGGCGACCGTCGGCAGCGTCTCGTCATAAGGGTGCCTCAAGGTGCGGACGAGTTCGCACTCTTCCGCATAGGCACTTGAGAAAACCTTGCCGACGTCGTTTATCGGGCTGCACGGAACGCCGGCTTCTGTCAGTTTGCGTAGCCAGTGATCCGACGATTCGCGTTTCAGGGCGGTGGCCATCAGGGCGATGAGTTCGGCGCGGTTGGCGAGGCGGTCCTCATTGCGCTGAAATCGCGGATCTTCTGCGACCTTGGCCATACCGCAGCAGCGCACGCAGTCGGCAAATTGCCGGTCGTTCCCGACTGCGACCATGATATAGCCATCGCCAGTGCCAAACGCCTGGTACGGGACAATGTTCGGGTGTGCCGTGCCGAGGCGGCCCGGAACCGTGCCACCCACCAGGTAATTCATCGCCTGGTTCGCCAGCCAGGCGACCTGGCTGTCGTAAAGCGGCACCTCGATCGACTGGCCGCGACCGCTTTCCGACCTTGCCAGCAACGCCGCCATGATTGCCGTGGCCGCATACATGCCGCACATGATATCGGCAATTGCCACACCGACCTTCTGTGGCTGACCGCCATCCTCCTCAGGGGCACCGGTGATACTCATCAGCCCACCTGCTGCCTGCACCATTGCGTCATAGCCTGGATCGCCGGCTCGCGAACTCTCGCGTGCGAACGCCGAGATCGTGCATACGATCAGCCCGGGGTTCTCCCGCCTCAGGCTTTCGGGATCCAGGCCCCAGCGCTCGAGCGTGCCGGCCTTGAAGTTCTCCACAATGACGTCGGCCTTTGCCGCTAGTTCACGGACCAGCTGCTGACCACCGGCAGATGCGAGGTCCACCGCGATGGAGCGCTTGTTTCGATTGGTGGCAAGAAAATACGCAGACTCACGCCCGGGACCGCCGTTCTCTTCGCGCAGCCAGGGCGGACCCCAATGACGGGTATCATCGCCCCGGCCGGGGCGTTCGACCTTGATTACGTCGGCGCCGTAGTCACCAAGTAATTGAGTAGCCCATGGCCCCGCCAGAACCCGCGACAGATCGAGTACCCGGATCGCTGACACGGGACTGCTCATGCATCAGCTCCGGGCACTAAAAACCCGGCCAGCTTCGCAGCTGGCCGGGCGGGTCCGCACGGAGATTGCGGATTGCGTGACCGACATGCCCATCTGTAGGCAGACAAATCAGTCCAGCTCTTCCACCTCGGCGCTTTCGACACTCTCTATCGCCGGGGCTTGTTCGGTGGTCGGTTCCATTTTTCCAAACCGGACCAGTAATTCTTCGTGTTCTTCGGGCGTCAACTCCATGATGCGCGCAATGCGGATGCTCTCGGGGCCGAGACCATCATCGACGATGATTTCGTCGAATCCGCTGCAAATCCGGCCACTCGTGGACCGGAATCCAATTTTCCATGATCCCTTCAACCCGACTGCACGGCGGCTGAGCGAAACGTGGTACTTTCGGTTCGCGTTTGCCGTGACAACTAGATTGGCATCATCCAGTACCCGGTAGTCTCGGATAGTCCTTGTCGAGATGCAATCCGAACGGGCTGAAACGGCTGCCGAATCGCCCGAATCCGAGGGTTCCGACGAGCCCGCACAAGCTATTAAAATACTTGATAAAAAAGCTATAACTAATTGTTTTAAAAACATTTAGTATGCACCATTACTTGCGCCAAGGTTGATCCTGCTCCCGCTTACTGGGGGCCGCCGGGTCTGCAGTTTGATGGCTGGATCCGGCGTTAAGTTTACGCCTGTTCCGCAGAATTCGTGGCCGCATTTGTACCTATCCGGGTGCCCCTGGTCCCACCGGCCTGGACGGATCACGAATCCACTCGCTCCAGGACCCGATATAGATCCGAGGCTCGCTGTAGCCGGCCAGAAGCCCGGAAATCGCAAGGTGGCAGGCAGTGACGCCGGAGCCGCACATTGCGCTCCACGGCACGCTCTCGTCGTCACCGAGCAGCGACCGCAGCAGCCGGCGCAGCGCATCTCCATCCAGCCAGGTACCGTCCTCCTTCAGGCAGGCCGCAAAAGGCAGGTTCCGGGTTCCGGGTATGTGCCCTGCCCTCGTATCGATTGGTTCCGCCTCGCCACGGAATCGCGCAGCGTCCCGTGCGTCGACAAGCAGGCATCCGCTGCTCGCATCGAGGTTCGCAACGACTTCCGCGGACGTCAGCACTCGTTCCGGATTGGCGATGCCCTGGAAGTCACGTCGAGCTACTTCCTGCTCACCGGACTCGAGCGGAAGAGCGCCGGCCAGCCAGGTCTGTAGTCCACCGTCCAGCACGGTGACATTGCCGTGACCAAGCCAGCGCAGCAGCCACCAGGCGCGCGACGCAATCGCCCCGCCCATTGCGTCGTAGCAAACCACGTCAATATCGGCGTCGATACCGAGCCGGGAGAATGTCGCTTCCGCATCCGCGACAGTCGGTAAAGGATGTCGCCCGCTTTCCGGACCGACCGGACTGGACAGGTCCTTGTCAAGGTCCGCATAGACGGCACCGGGAATGTGACCCTGGAGATACGCATCGCGTCCCGCTTGCGGTGCCATGAGGTCGAAGCGGCAATCGATAATGCGCAGATCAGGATCTTCGAGCCTGGATGCGAGTTCGTCTACGCTGGTCAGCAGTCCTTGTCGTTCCGCAGCTTTCACTTGTCAATACCCAAAATGACGTAGTTTCTTGCCTTGTACACCCCGGTAGCCTCATAGACAATAGCGATCCCGCCCCCGCGGGCGCCTGCCCGGCGAGCATAGTGAAGCAATGGAGGCAGTCTGGTGGAGAAAATTCTGGTAGGTCTGAAGCGTGTCGTGGATTACAACGTTCGCGTGCGCGTCAGGGGTGACGGCAGCGGCGTTGAAACGGAAGGCGTCAAGATGAGCATTAATCCGTTCGATGAGATAGCCCTCGAGGAAGCGCTGCGAATCAAGGAACGCGGTGAGGCGAACGAGGTCGTAGTGGTGTCGATCGGGTCCGGCGAAGCGCAGCAGCAACTCCGTACCGGACTCGCGATGGGGGCGGACCGGGCCATTCTGGTAGAAACGTCCGAGGCACCCGATCCATTGAGTTGCGCCCGAGCGCTTCTCGAGATCGTCAAACGCGAGAATCCCGAACTGGTAATCCTCGGCAAACAGGCCATCGATAACGACAACGCCCAGAGCGGTCAGATGCTGGCCGCGCTATGGGGTCGGCCGCAGGCAACTTTCGCATCGAAATTGGAGTTCAGCGGTGACAGTGTGCGTGTGACCCGTGAAGTAGATGCGGGTCTCGACGTCATCGAAGTGGATCTGCCAGCAGTCATCACCGCCGACCTGCGCCTTAATGAGCCGCGTTACGTGAAGCTTCCGGACATCATGAAGGCGAAGAAAAAGCCGCTCGATCAGGTGCCGTTGAGCGACCTCTCGCTCCCGGATAGCCCGGCGATCGCCGAGACGGTGTTCGAGCCGCCCGCCGCCCGCGAGCGCGGCATCATGGTCGATGACGTTGCCGGCCTCGTCGGCGCCCTGAAAGACAAAGGATTACTGTAATGGCCAAGGTACTGTTGATTGCCGAACATGACGGCAAGACCCTGAACACGAGCACTGCGAAATGCATCGCCTGTGCGGCGCAACTCCCCGGCGCAGACATAGACGTCGCTGTGTTCGCGGAATCGGCCAGCGCCATTGCGGCGGAAGCGGCGGGCCTCGAGTCGGTCAGCCGGGTGCTCAGCAGCGAGAGTGCGGCAAATCGCGGTACGCTGGCCGCCGCGCTTGCACCGCAAATCGTCGCGATGGCCGACGGCTACGATTACATCTTCGGCCCGTCCACTACCTTCGGCAAGGATCTGATGCCACGCGTTGCCGCCCTGCTCGGCGTCAACCAGGTCAGCGACCTGATGAGCGTCGAAGGCGAGCGTACATTCAAACGTCCAATCTATGCCGGCAGTGCGGTAGTCACCGTCGAGGTACCGGCCGACGTGCCGGTAGTGGCCACCATCAGGACGGCCTCGTTCCGTGCTGTCGGTACGGGTAACTCCGCCCCTGTGGAAGCCCTGGACGTCGCAGCAGATATTCCGGATCACACCCGCTATATCGGAAGCGAGACCGGTAAGTCCGACAGGCCGGATCTGCAATCGGCTTCGCGCGTTGTGGCCGGCGGGCGAGCGCTCGGCAGCGAGGAGAATTTCGACCTGATATACAAGCTTGCGGATAAACTCGAAGCCGGCGTCGGTGCTTCTCGCGCAGCGGTCGACGCGGGTTACGTACCGAACGAGATGCAGGTAGGCCAGACCGGGCGAATCATCGCACCGGATCTCTATATCGCAATTGGCATCTCGGGCGCGATTCAGCACCTGACCGGGATCAAGGATGCGGGGACGATCGTTGCGATAAACAAGGACGAGGAAGCGCCCATTTTCGAGGTTGCGGACATCGGCCTGGTGGGCGACCTCTTCAATGTCTTGCCCGAGCTCACCGAGGCACTGGACTGAGTTCGCGGCGCCCGCATGGGCGCCGCGACCCGGCCTTCTACAGGGCTTCGAGAATCGCCTCGGCTTTACTGACCTCGAACTGACCCGGTGCTTCGACCGCTACGTGAGTCGCGGTACCGTCATCGACGATCAAGGCAAAGCGCTGGCCTCGCATGCCCATCCCGAAGCCGGTGCCATCCATTTCGAGTCCCAGTGCCTGGGCGTATTCGCCGTTGCCGTCGGCGAGCATCATGACCTTGTCGCCGACGCCGCGGTCCTTGCCCCAGGCATCCATCACGAACACATCGTTGACCGCCATGCAGGCAATCGTGTTTACGCCTTTTGCGAGGATTTCATCCGCGTGGTCGACAAATCCGGGCAGGTGATTCATCGAACAGGTGGGCGTGAATGCACCCGGTACCGAGACAATCACTACTTTCTTGCCCGAAAACAGGTCGTCCGTTGAAATCGCTCCTGGACCGGATTCGGTCATTACGCCGAACGTGCCGCTTGGCATCTTGTCGCCTGCTTGAATGGTCATTCAGTTCTCCTGGTTAGCGCCTGAGGCGGGACCGTGTATGGGCCCGTTTCGAGCCGGGAATGATAATCGTTGACACAGCCGTAGTCATGCATAGCCGCAATATTTCGGGTTACAACAATGTCGCTGGTGTGCCTCAGGCCGTATAATGCTGCGCTGCATTAGGAGGAGCCATGGACTTTTCACTCACTGAAGATCAGCAGATGATTCGTGACGCAGCGCGCGAATTTGCTCAAAACGAGATAGCCCCGGTTGCGGCGGAGTTCGATCGCAGCGGCGAGTTCCCATCGGAGACGATAAAGGCTGCCGCCGAACTGGGATTCATGGGTATTGAAATTCCCGAAGAATACGGTGGCTCGGGTCTCGACCCGATCAGCTACGCGCTCGTCATGGCGGAGATCTCCGCTGCGGACGCGGCCCACGGAACTATTGTTTCGGTCAACAACTCGCTGTTTGGCGTGCCGCTGCTGGAGTTCGGGACCGAGGAGCAGAAGCAGAAATATCTGGTTCCGGTTGCGTCCGGCGAAGTGAACGGCGCCTACGCGCTGACCGAGCCCCAGTCCGGGTCCGATGCAGGTGCCATGCGCGCTAAAGCGGTGCTCTCGGAGGACGGCAGTTACTACACGATCAACGGCAAGAAATCGTGGATTACGTCGGGACCGGTAGCGAAATACGTCGTGTTCTTTGCGCAGACCGTCCGCGCCGACGGCGAATCGGTCGGGATCAGCGCCTTCATAGTCGATGCTGAAGCGGAAGGCTATCTCCGTGGCAAACTGGAGCCGAAACTCGGTATCCGGGCTTCGGCCACCTGCGAGATCGAACTCGAAAACTACCGCTGCCCGGTCGAGGACCGCATCGGTGACGAGGGCCAGGGATTCAAGATTGCAATGACGGTGCTGGATGCTGGCCGCGTCGGTGTCGCAGCGCAGTCGCTAGGCATCGCGCAGGCCGCATATGAAGCGTCGCTGGAATACTCACGGGAGCGCAAGGCGTTCGGTGCTGCCATCGGCAGCTTCCAGTCGATTCAGAACAAGCTCGCCGACATGCGCATGCGCATAGAAGCATCCCGGCTGCTCGTCATGCAGGCGGCATGGGCCAAGGACAGGTGTAAGAAGACCGGCCAGAAAAACACACTCAATGCCAGCATGGCCAAGCTATTTGCGTCCGAAACCGCAATGTGGGTTACCCACCAGGCTATCCAGATCCACGGCGGCATGGGCTACAGCAAGGAACTGCCGCTCGAACGCTATTTTCGTGACGCGAAGATTACCGAGATCTACGAGGGCACGAGCGAGATTCAACGCATGGTTATCGGCCGGCTGGAGACGGGACTGCGGTAG
>JBFEXY010000044.1:0-12765 GCA_041562415.1 Woeseiaceae bacterium | reverse complement strand
TCGCGTTTGCCTCGGCTGAAGAAGCGGAGACGCTACATATCCCGCTCGTTAACGACAGCTTGCCGGAACCCCGCGAGACGTTTTATGTTTTCCTTGGGCAGCGCAGCATCGAATCGGGCCGCCTCGAGCCGATCGCACGGATTCGCGTCGACGTCAACGACGACGACTGACCAGGTCACGCCTGCAATATTGATCCATCGCCCTCGGTTGCTGAACTCTTCGGCTGTTGGGCTCTTTAACCCTGGCAAGTCAAAAGAGCGTGCTTCGAACACCAAAGCTCCAGAGCGCCATGGTGATGACGATATACCAGGCGGCAAACAGGTCATAGCGCCGGTTCCTGACAAAAATTCCCAACGCCGCAATAATGGCGAAGTGACCTACAAAAGCGGTGAAAAACGGTTGCGGAGTGGACTGCTCGCGCAAGGCCGTTACCAGGATATCCAGAACGCAGAAAACGACAAACGTTGAAAGAAACCAGGTTCGGTTTGTCTCGAACATCGCCCGGTAGTCAACGTCCTTGGATAGCCGGGGTGGAAACAGCGCCAGCGCCAGGACGTACATGGAGGTTGTCCACATGATAATCGTGAAGAATACGAAGAACGTCCATGCGTCGAAATCCCGCCATAGCAGGAACACCCACCAGTTCAGGACGAGGACAAAGAACACCATGATCGTCCATGCAACATGAACCGCGTCCATCTTGCTCGAACGCCGGAAATGATATGCACGGCCGAGCCCACCGAGCAGATGGGTAAGCCCGAAGCCGATTACGATCGACACGAGCACAGAGAGAAACTCGAAATCTGACATTTATTCTTGTTCTCGATCCGGCAGCTTGCGACAAATACTATAGGAAATCAGTCAACACTGACGGCTTTGTACCGCCGTTCGTCTTCCTGATTCGACGTCGAGGGCGGCGATTAGGCGGTCACGCCAGGTGATTTCGAAATACTCATCGGCCGATCCAGCGAGGCCATCGAATTGCGCCGGAAACCAACATTTACAAAGTGAATCCCGCCCTGTTGTAGACTGATATTCGATCAACAGGACAAAGACGATGAATCTGTTCACCAAACTGCATGGACGCCGCGTACCGCCGGGACTGGAATGGCAAATCCTGAGAAGATTGCCGCACATCTCGCTCGCCGGATCGCTGATACCCGTCGCGCTGGCCGTCCTGGTACGCATCCTGCCGCCGGAACCGGGTGTCGACATTGCCAAGCACATAAAGACGGTGGATATCTTCGCTATCGCGACCGCGATTACATTTTTTACAGCCGTGTTCACCGTCGCTATTGGGTGCGTGGTCGTATACATCATGAAAGGGCCTGCATACGTCGCCGATGCCTATCCGCTGCAGCACTCTGACCGTCCCGCAATCGGCCCTGTGGCAAGTCACACGTCTGACCTGGACTAATCGCTCCCCCGTGGGTTGAAATCCGCCGCCAACGAGCTATTTTTATATATGAGAGTGCCTGTCTGCCCAGCGCGGCGCGGGCGCTGTCACCCGTGTTAAGTCCACATCCAGGAGGCAACTATGGGAATGCTGGACAGATGGTTAGGCGGTAAGAACGACTATCCTCCCTTACCCGCCGACAATGACGCCCAGGAAAAACTTGACGAGGTAAAACCCCAGCTCGAACAACTGGCAAATAAGGTTCGTGATCACCTTGAAATCGTACCCGGTGAACATGAAGCCTATGTCTATCTCGGCAAGCCACCGAAACATTTCGGTATCGCGTGGCTTCACGATGGCAAGGTCGACGGCCTGAAGGAACTCGTTGACCAGCATAAGTTATCGCAATCACAAGTGCAGACACTGGTGGGCGCGCTGGGCGATGCCTACGAGCAAGCCAGCAAAGCACCACGCTATTCGACCGAGGTCGCAGGCAGACAGGTGACGGTTATTCCGTCTCAAGGGCTCGGCAAGGAAGTTCACCAGATTATCGAAAGCGCGATTCACTGACGCCACGATCGCCCGCCGGCTGAGCGGCTGCAGTTCATCGGCCGGCGCACCTTTATGAAACCCGATGCATCCCGGGTGGCGTGCAGGTTTGTGCCTGGATGACCTCAAACGCAGTTACTATGGCCGCATCACGCGGCCGGACTCCGTGCGTCTGTAAGCAATCTCATGAACGCGATAGAATCCTGCGGCCGCGTAGCCGAATCGCACGATCTCCGGACCGAACCCTCAATGCCGACATTGATGATTACCACGCTGCTCAGCCTCCTTGCGTCGGCCAACGGTGCCTTTTGATGCTCTGGAAACATGAACCGGACGTCGAGCGGCTGCAGCGGTCGATGCAGGGCACGCTGCTCGAGCACCTGGGCCTTACGATCGAAGCTTATGGCGATGACTGGATTTCCGTCAGGATGCCGGTTGATCAACGTACGATCCAACCCTTCGGCATCCTGCACGGCGGGGCGTCGGTTGCGCTGGCCGAATCACTCGGAAGCCTCGCCTCGGCCCTGTGCATTGACGACCACTCGACACACACTCCGGTCGGCGTCGAAATCAATGCCAATCACCTGCGGACGGTGCCTGACGGCCAGTTTGTCATCGGCACACTGTCACCGATACGAGTAGGCCGCCGCGTGCACGTCTGGAACATCGAAATACGCGATCCGAAAGACAGGCTGGTTTGCATCAGCCGCCTGACGATCATGATAGTAGAGCGCGACTAATCGCATTACCGGTAGGATAGGGATGGGTCGAAGCAAGCGGGGAACAGAGATGAGCGAAGAGATTCCGGGTGTTGCACTGACCGAGCCTCCCTCGGATAGGCAACGGCTGTTCGTACGCTATCTGATGGCGATCCTCATCGACCTCACGGTTCTCAACCTCGTCGATGAATACTGGGATCTGGTCACAATCGGTTCTTTTACCGTGTCTGCTCTTGCCGCAGTCTTTCTTCAGGTGCTCCTGCAGGCCACGCTCGCGCTGGAGCACCGGGTGGCCGCGTTCTTCAGGGCGAAACCGGGCAGCTTCGCCAAGTTCATGCGCTTCTTCACCGCGTGGCTGATCCTGTTCGGTTCGAAGTTCGTGATGCTGGGTGCGCTCGATCTGGCCTTTGGCGACGATATGCTTTTCGCCGGACCTCTACACGGTGTGGTTGCTTTTATCGTCGTAATTGTGGCGATGCTCGCAGCCGAAGAGATCGCGGTGCGAATATACCGCCGGCTCGGTAGAAACGCGTAACTCGATGCCCCGGTTCCCGTATCGGCAAGCTGATCATGCTCCGGGGAGCACTGGACAGCTTTGCGGCCTTTATTAATTTAGAACTTTCTAATATAATTCCGGGTACCGCTCTTTTGGCTCAAGGAGCAATAATGAATCGCAAGATGTCTCTTGAACGCGCGGTCGAGGCCTTCGCCGGAACGATGGTATTGGTGTCGGTGGCCCTCACATATTTCGTCCACCCGGGCTTTGCCTGGCTCACGGTATTCGTAGGCGCCAACCTGTTGCAGCAGGCTTTCACCGGTTTTTGTCCGGCAGCGATGTTTATGCGCAAAGTCTTCGGATTTCAGCCAGCCGCCAAACCGGGCGGCTGATCACTCGGCCCTGACCGATGCCTGACGCACTGTTGCTGTCACGTTTGCAGTTTGCTGCAAACATCAGCTTCCACATCCTGTTCCCCATGATCTCGATCGCCCTCGCCTGGGTGCTGCTGTTCTTCAAGCTGCGATTCAATGCGACCGGCGACGAGAAGTGGATGAATGCATATCGATTCTGGGTGAAGGTCTTCGCGCTGACCTTCGCCCTCGGGGTCGTCAGCGGTATCACCATGAGCTTCCAGTTCGGCACCAACTGGCCAGGCTTCATGAACACGGTCGGCAATATCGCCGGCCCGCTGTTGGCCTATGAGGTATTGACGGCGTTTTTCCTGGAGGCGACTTTCCTGGGCATTATGCTGTTCGGCTTCAAACGCGTGAGCAACCGTATGCACACGATCGCGACAGTACTCGTGGCGGTCGGTACCAGCCTCTCGGCGTTCTGGATCCTCGCGCTGGTCTCGTGGATGCACACACCAGCCGGTTTTGAAATGCGTCAGGGCGTTGCGCACGTAAGCAGCTGGATGGAAGTAATTTTCAACCCGTCATTCGGCTATCGGCTCGTTCACACCATGCTGGCGTCCTTCCTGACGGTGTCATTCCTGATCATTGGTCTGTCGGCCTATCGCACCCTGCGCGGCGACACCACTGCGGCGGTGCAGGCATGCCTGCGCCTTGGCGTCATCATGGCGGCAGTTCTGACACCGATACAGATATTTACCGGCGACATGCACGGACTGAATACGCTCGAGCATCAGCCGGCAAAAATAGCGGCGATGGAGGCGTTGTGGGAGACAGAACGTGGCGCCCCGCTCGTGTTGTTCGGCTTTCCCGATGCCGAAACGAAAAGCAACAGGTTCGCGATAGAGCTGCCGGGGATGGCGTCGCTGATCCTCACGCATGATACCCAGGGCGAACTCAAAGGCATCAATGAGTTTCCGGACGCTCATCCGCCGGTTGCGCCCGTGTTCTGGTCGTTCCGGGTCATGGTCGGCACCGGTGTCCTGATGCTCCTGACGTCCTGGGCTGCCGCCTGGTCGCTCAAGCGAAGAAATCAGTTACCGCCATTACTGTTGAAGGGACTCGTCGTCATGACGTTCTCGGGCTGGGTGGGCGTACTCAGCGGCTGGTACACGACCGAAATCGGTCGCCAGCCGTTCCTCGTTACGGGTGTGCTTCGCACTGCCGATGCCGTAACCAGTGTCCCGGCCGCGAACATCGCGCTGACGCTCGCACTGTATCTCTTGCTATATGCCGTGCTTATAACGGCGTACATATCTGTTGTCTTCTATCTCGCACGCCAGGCAGGGCTCGCCGAGTCGAAGGCTTCCGAGCCCGCGGCACACGGCCCCAGGATCCTGGCCGGCAAGGCTGCAACGGAGGGCGGAAATGCTTGAGCAGATACCCGACCTGTCCACAGCAGCGGGCTGGTTACCGCTCGCTTTCATGCTTGTCATGGGTCTCGCAATCCTGGCCTACGTGATTCTGGATGGCTTCGACCTCGGTGTCGGCCTGCTGCTGCAGCTGGGTAGCGATGATGCGCAAAAAGACACGATGATCGCCTCCATCGGGCCATTCTGGGATGCAAACGAAACCTGGCTGGTGCTGGGCATCGGCATACTGCTCGTGGCGTTTCCGGTCGCGCACGGCATCGTGCTCGGTGCGCTTTACCTGCCCGTCGCGCTGATGCTGATTGGGCTTACTCTGCGCGGCGTTGCTTTCGACTTCCGGGTCAAGGCCAAAGACGAACACAAAGCGACCTGGGACGTCGCGTTCTTTGTGGGCTCCCTGCTCGCCTCGCTCGCCCAGGGTTACATGCTCGGGCGCATGGTGACGGGCTTTACCGAGAATCTCTGGAGCTACCTGTTTGCCTGCCTGATTGCCCTCGGAATGGCTTCCGGTTATTCACTGCTGGGTTCGACCTGGCTAATCATAAAAACAACCGGTGACCTGCAGCGCCGTGCAATCAACTGGGCCAGACGCTCGATCGTCTTGCTCGCCATCGGTGTGGCCGCGGTCTCACTTGCCACGCCGTTCGTGAGCCAGCGCATTTACGAGAAGTGGTTCGGGCTCGAGAACCTTATTGTGCTGTGGCCGATTCCGGCAATGACGATGGTGACGTTCCTCGTGGCCTACCGTTCGCTCTCGCGCCTGCCCGGTCGGCTCGACCAGGATCTCCGCGACAGTGAATGGATACCATTCGCAAGCACCGTGGTCATCTTCATGCTCGCATTTCACGGACTTGCTTACAGCCTGTTCCCGTACGTGGTGATGGACAGGCTGACGATCTGGGAGGCTGCGGCAGCGCCTGAGTCCCTGATGTTCATCTTCGTCGGCGCGGTCATCGTACTGCCGGTGATCATCGGCTATTCCGCATTCGCCTATCGCGTGTTCCGTGGTAAAGCCACAGACCTGAGTTACTACTAGTCCGCGCGGCGGTGCGGCCCGAAGTCGACCCCCATGATACTGGGCCTGCTTTCCCTGATCGCCTAGTGGTACAGGACCTCAGGCGACACACACCGGCTGATGCGGAATCGCGGATCCAGCAGGTCCTCACCGAACGGCCTGACGTCGGTCCCCTTGAGCATCAACGCCCGGTAGGTGCCTGCCCCTCGAATGTCGCCGGCCAGCCGGAAGCCTACGATCCTGCCGTCTGCGAGGAAGATCTTGCGAAGCGTGGCACCGTCGCGACGGCGCAGGGTCTCTTCTCCCACAGAGTCGCCGACAGCCATGATCGGCAGCCCGAGGTGCTTCATGCTATTCATCCGCTCGGCACCCTCGTAATCCACCGCGAAACCCAGGATGTCGCGGCCAACCACGTCACCCTGGACGGTTGCGTTGGGCCAGATCGCGTGCACGTACCGCTCCCCACTCGTCCTGTCGAAGGTTTCGGCGACGTCGCCAGCGGCCCATATATTCGGCAGGTTGGTACGCATGCGATTGTCTACGCGGATACCCCAGCCGGTGTCGAGGCCGGATCCCTCGAGGAACGATATGTTGGGCTTTACGCCCGTTGCCGCAATATAAGCATCGGCGATGAGGGTATCTCCATCGACCAGCCTCACGCCGGTCACTCGCCTACGACCCGAGAACCGCATCGCCTCGGTGTGCTCAAGTACCACTATGCCGCGACTCTCGAGGTCGTGACGAACGAGTTCGGCGGTCTCCTCATCGAGCAGATTCGGCATGAGCCATTCCTTCTCGATGATTGTTACGTCGAGCCCCAGTGACTTGAGCAACACGGCAACCTCGACACCGATAAATCCCGCGCCGACGATCAGTGCTCGCCTGACATCGCCCTGCTTCGCGTGATCCACCAACTCGCGAGCCGCTGCAAGCGACTTGAAATTGTAAACGCCGGGCAGATCGTAGCCTTGGAGCGGTGCGTGCAGCCGGCTACCGGTTGCGATGATCAGCCGGTCGTAGTCCAGGTAGCGTCCGTTCTGCAGCAACACCTGCCGCTGCTCGGGATAGACGGCCTCGACCGCGTCACCGGCAAGATAGTCCGAGCGCAGCCTCTCGCACACGTCCTCTCCCTGCCAGTAGAGCGCGGCTTCGCGGCCGGTAAGGAAATAGTCCGCCATTGCCGGCGGCGAGTACGGCGGGAACGGTTCCGCGGACACAATGGTGATCGACGGGTCCAGCGACTTCGATGGCGCAAGTTCACGCAGCGTCCGGGCTGCCGTCAGACCGGCTGGGCCGGCACCAAGTATCAGGACGCGCATTCTCTTACCAGCTCCTCAATCGGCAGCAGGGTATCTAGCAAGCCCTCGATCCGCTGATCGAAGGGCGTTGGTCGCCGCTCGAACAGCGGACCAATCGAAGGCTCCACCCTGGGCAGCAATGGATCGATCGGCAGCCAGTGGCGGCTGGTGAACGGAAATCCGCCCTCGGCTTCGAGCCTGCCGAGCGACCGGTCGAAATCAAGCGCGTTACGGGCACGATTCACGACGAGGTGGACTGCCCCGATGCCGAGCTCGTGGGCAAGCCTCGCTGCCCGCAAGGCAACCTGCAGGCCGTTGAACGTCGGGTCCGTCACGACAACGGCGTGATGGAACCCTTTGGCCAGCGCCCGTCCGAAGTGTTCGAAGCCTGCCTGGGTATCCATGAGGATGGCTTCGTCATGCCGCAGGCTCATCGCATTCGCAACCGAGGCGAGAAGGGCATTCTCCGGGCAAAGGCATCCTGCCGCTGGCTGCACCGTGTTGCCCATGACCAGCAGTCGAACGCCATCCGGCCCGCGCATGCCGAAGCGGTCGACCACATCGTCGACGTCCGGATTAAGACGGAAGAACAGGCCCCAGCCTTCCCCGGGGCGAACCCCGGTCTTCTCTTCGACGTAGTCGTTGTTCTCGCTCAACGGGACCAGGCGGCGTACTTCCTCCGGTACGAAGCCGAGCGCATATGGCAGGTTCATCTGCGGGTCGGCATCCAGCGCGAGTACCCGGTAACCACGACGCGACATGCGGCGTGCGAGCATGGCGGTCAGCGTGGTCTTGCCGACGCCGCCCTTTCCCGTCACTACGACACGGAAGTCGTCGCCGCGCGCGTGATGTGGCAAGCCATGTCTGTGGTGTTCATCTCCGTGTGTATGCTCGTGAGCATGTGCCGCGCAGGTATCACACATCGCATTTTCCTCAGGCGACTTTATCGGCCGGAGCTTCTTCGGACGCCACGAACGGCAATCCCAGTGCTTCGCGTTTCTCCTCGATATGACGGCGGATCAGCTTCGCTGCTTCCTCCGGATCCGGTTCGACGGCAAATCTCGCGCCGACAACCTCCTCGAGATCAACGGCGAGCAACTTCACGACGTTCTGACTGCCGAAGATCGGGGGCTGTACGCCGAGCACCGTGAAGATGCCGCTCGCAACGACGTAGGCGCCAATCGATACGGCTTTCTCCGAATACCACTCGGGCGCCGCGCCGGCCAAAGGCAGCTGCGAAACGTCCACGCCGAGATAGTTGGCAAGCGCTGCCGCGAGCGTGAGGATGCGCGTGTTGTCCACGCAGGAACCCATGTGCAACACGGGCGGTATGCCGAGCGCTTTGCAGACCTCCGAAAGTCCGGGCCCGGCCATGTCGGCCGACTCGGGCAGCATCTGCCCGGCTTTGCCGTTGGCGACCGCAGCACAACCCGTGACCAGTACGAGAATATCGTTTTCGATTAGCCGCCTGGTGAGTGTGACGTGGCCGTGGTCCTGCGGAATCTTCGGGTTGTTGCAGCCGACCACGCCGACGGCACCGCGGATCTTGCCGGCCTTGATGGCCTCGACGAGGGGTTCCGGCGTGCCGCCGAGCGCTTCGAGAATGGCCTCGACCGAGAAGCCGACCATCATGTCCATCGTTCCGGCCGGGATTCGCACGCGGTCGGGGTTGCGATTCGAATATGCCTCGATACCGAGCGCAACGATCTCCTTGCCGATATCGAGCCCTCGCTTCGGATCGAACGAGATGTGCGTCGCGCCAGCAAACCTGGCCTTGTCGGCCGTCGAGATAATCTCCGTGTGGAAGCACTTCGCCACGTCCGTGACGGACGGCATGATGCACTGGTAGTCCACGACCATCGCATCGAGCGCACCGGTGAGCAGCACCAGTTCCTGCATCAGGTGGTTACCCGCCATCGGCAGGCCCTTGCGCATCTGCAGCTCGTTACCGGTGCAGCAGAGGCCGACGAGGTTGATGCCCTCGGCACCTTTTTCTTTGGCTAGCGCGACCAGTTCCGGGTCCTCCGCTGCCTGCATAATGACGTCCGACAGAAGCGGGTTATGGCCGTGCAGAGCGATATTGACGGCCTCGACGCGCAGGGCACCCAGGTTCACGCGCGACATGATCGGCTTCGGCGTGCCGAACATCACGTCGGACAGCTCCGTCGCAATCATCGAGCCGCCCCAGCCGTCGGACAGGCTCGTGCGCAGCGCATGCAACGACGTATTTGCATAGTCGTTGTCGACACCCATGTGCGTGCGATGAAGCATCTCCACGTTCTCGCGGTCGATACCCCTGGGTGTAATGCTCAGCTCTTCGAACAGTTTTCTTCGCTGCTCCGGCAACCTGTCGAGGAAGCCGATGTGACGCTTGCGGCTGCCGAAGTCCTCCATCATCGCTTCTGCAAGTTCGCTTGCCACCTCGTTGATGCTCCTGTCGCCCACTTCGATACCCCACTCCTTCGCAAGCGCCAGCAGCTTCACTTCGTCGCGAATCTCATAGCCGCTGGTCTCGCCGGCAGCTAGTGATTCGAAGACTTCCAGGATGTCCCGGCCGTGGTCCGAGTGCGCCGACGCACCCGCTGCCACGGTCCTGCCGAGGTTTCGCGCCACGATGATGTCGGCATCGGCACCACAGACACCCTTTTGCGGCCCCTCACCGAACGGGTCCACACGGCATGGCCCCATCGCGCAATTGCGGCAGCTGACGCCCATGGAGCAATAGCCGCACTGCGGCTGCTGCGCCGCCAGGCGGTCCCAGACCGTCTCGATGCCTTCTTCGCGCGCCCGTACGAGCATTTCACGAGCGTCATTGGTGATACTCAATTTGCTCAAAGTATCGGGAGTATCCATGTCAGATTTCCTCGCTGATGTGGGCCGCGGACTCACCCCAAATACGCCAGCCCGAAACGCTTGCGGGCGGCCCCTCGGTGGGTACCTTCGACGTCGTCGCCGCTAGCAGCGCGTCGGACATGTGCAGTCGGTCAGCTGCAATCAATGTGTTCAGATCGCCGAACAGCAATGCGTCCACCTTGCAGGCTTCGACACATGCCGGCTCCTGTCCGTTATCCAGCCGATCGATACAGCCGTCACACTTGGTGGCAACGACCCGCGCCGGCATACCGTTCGCCTGCGCGTGAAATGTCACCGCATCGAAGGGACATACCATCGCGCACATTGCGCAGGCGATGCACTTATGGCTATCGACGAGGACCAGGTCGTGGTGCGCGTCACGCGCCATCGCGCCAGTCGGACACACCTGCTCACAGGGCGCCGGATCGCAATGACGACAGTGGGACGGGACCGACATGTTGTACGACCATCCGGGCGAAACATGAATCCTTGGTTTGGGTACGGGATCCTCGGCGAGAGCCAGGGCTGGGTTTTTGCTTTCGGAATGCGCTACGGCGCAGGCGAATTCACATTGCCGGCAACCGATGCAGCGCTCGGGGTTGATGAACACAGTCTGCATGTTGGCCATGGCTAACTTGTCCGGTTTTTGAGTGGGATTGAAATCCTCTGGCGAAACTTTTGTGCCATTTGCCAGACTGTCAACAAGCCCAAAGCTTGGCAATTCTGGCTTGTACCTATCCGGTGACTGAGCCGCTGCTCCGGAACGGTTCGGCGACGTCAATCCTGACGCAATACACCGGTGAGTGTCAGCACGACGACGGCGGACAACGCCGTACCAGTAATGACGTAAATGCTGTGCAGCAGCAGCCAAATCCAGCGAAACGATCCTTCCGGCGAAAAGCGGCAGCGCAGATCCTGGCTAAGGTCGATCACCGGCAGTGCAGCGTCGAGCGCATAGTGCATGACATGCAGTCCCGGACAACCCTTTTCCGTGACTGCCTGCACCAGGCCGAACGCGAATTGGTAGGTGACCGGCTCAGGGTCTCTCTCGACCGGAAGAAATGCCTGCCCGAACGCGAATAATGCTGTCGCGTACATGGCCGTTCCGAGCAGCACGAAGACCAGAAACGACATTATTGCGCGGCTGGTGGAGTATCCGTGCTGGCTGATGAGCATAAGAATGTTCGGGAAGACCCGCGCCCACGGGCCGTCTACCCGCGCTGCGAGTCGCATGCGAATTTTCTCGACCGCAATCGCATTGGCTTCTCTTGCCAGCCCATGCTGACGCAGTACACGGCTCAGTTGCTCATAGGGCTGCGGCCGGAAACTGGCCGAGTTCGGGATCTCATCGGGAAACTGGCGCCGTAACCATGCAATGCGCTTCTTAGTCAGGTCGCCGCCATCAACATGGCGGATGCGTTCGTAGGTTGCTCCCTCCAGGTCGAGAAAGCCGGGCGCAGGCCAGCCAGTCTCGGAATTGTCCAGGATAGTGTTGACCTTCGCACCGGTCAGCAGGAACCAGCCACGTACAGGCGTGGGTAGTTCGTCAAGCGACGGCGATGTCGATTCACCCGCGAGCGCGCCGATGTTGTTGAATGCCAGCGCATTCGAAATACGTGCCTGCTGAAGGTTTATCGCAACCGGACCGCCCGTCCGCAGCAAGCCATGGTAGTCCGGGCCAGGAGCCAGTCTCGCCCTGGTCATGAAAAAACTGCCCCCAATGACCGCCGTCAGGAAATTGAGTCTGCCGCGAGCCTCGAACGGCAACTTTAATGTATCGTCCGTAGTCAGGAACACGGATTCCACTTTCAGGTCTTCGCAGTGCAGGGCACGACCGTCCGGATTCGATAGCCGGGCACTGTCACACATCAGGTCCCCGACAATCTGCGCCGCAGCGAAACCGACCTCGCCTTTCGCATCAAAGCGGTGTCCGGAGGCTGGTCGTAGATCAACATTGCTGCCCACGGATACCGACCGCGCGCTGAGCGCGGGATCGCCACAGCCATCGAGCGACGCGCCGGCGAAACTCACGTCACCGTCGATGCGCGCACCGTCGAGCCGGATCATGCCAGCGGCGACGAAACGGGAATGCTCGGTCGAAGACAGATCCAGCTTGCCGCCAATACGCGCGTTGTTTAAATGAATTGCACAGCTACCCACGTGGCTCAGTTCCGACTCGTAGTCACTTACGCCCGAGAACTGCGATCCCGACAGATCGAGATCGGCGCTCACGCTCAGGCTTGCACCGATGAACGCCGGCAATCTGCAGTCGATGAAACGAAGGACGAGGAATTCGGCGCCGCTCAAATCGACTGGCGATTCGAAACTGCACGCCCAAAATTGCACCGCCGCACGTCCGCCGTCCCGGCTCCCCGAGGGCGGTTGCAACAGCCCGGTGATAATGGCGCCACGAATCCGCAATGGGCAACAGAGTTCGCCATGGGTGCCGTGCGAACCGGATATCAGGCGCTGTAGGAAATCGGCAGAGAGCCGTCGTTGTCGTTCGGGCAACGATGAAAAATCAGCGAGCTGCCGGGCATCGATCGCGTCCAGAACCCGCTGTCGCGCCGCTTTGTCGAAGAGCTCCGTGTCGTCCGCCGAATCTGACATGCCAGGCTGGCCTGCACTACGCCGTTAGTGCTGATCATCATATCAG
>JBFEXY010000043.1:0-12907 GCA_041562415.1 Woeseiaceae bacterium | reverse complement strand
GGCGTGTTGTCAGGCCACTGCAAGCGGCCCCACTCGAGCATCGCATGCCTCACACCCGCTCCGTCTCCCGCAAGTGCCGCCTTGCGTGCGGCCTTGAGGAGCCGCGCCTGCTGCTTGTGCAGCGGTGGCGGGGCGGGCTCGCGCGGCTCACGCTTCGGACGCGCAGACAGCCACCAGGTACCGAGTGTCAGCAGCCAGAGTACGGCGAGCGCCTGCGCGACACGCCGCCAGATATCGGAGCCGATGGAATCCTCAGCGGATACCTCGGTCTCGTCGGCGGAGGTCGTCACAGTCGGTGCCGGGTCAACGACAGGGGCCTCCTGCGACGGCAGTATGCTGACGCTGCGTTCCGGCAGCTCGGCAACCTTCCACTCACCCGCTTCGACATCCCACCACGGTACGCGAAGCGCAGGTAACGTCGTAACACCGCCATCGACGCCGATAATTGCGTACTGGTCTTTGCGAATGCCGCGGATGCCGCCCGGCTCGATCTGCCGGCTGAGTTCGGGTCGGTCCGGGTAAACGTTGACGCCGCTGACGGTGGGCGGCTCGATGGCCGGTATCTGCGTTTCGAGCTGGCCCAGCGCACTGATGGAAATGACGCGGGTTATCGGTTCACCGGCCTTGAGATCGTCAGGCTGTCGCGACCAGTTATCCCTTAGCTGCAGGTCCCTGGCCGGCAGCCATGCTGCGTCCGGCATGTCGGCCGGTGGCTCCGGTATGGGAAGTACGCGAATCGACTGCGCCTCCGACTCGAACACCTTGCGTCCCGTAATACGGCCATCGCGCAGCACGCGGGCCTCGAAACGCGCGGGCGATATCGTGACTTCACCGCTCTCCTGGGGGAACAAGGCATAAACGCGTTCCACGACGTTATACGTGCGGCCGTTAAGGAGAGCATCGTAGCTCCGTTCCTCGCCAGCGATCTCGATCAGCACCTCGGCGCCGCCGAACTCCGGATCGCGCAGGGCGGGTTGCCGCGTCGGCACGGCACGATAGACCTTGATGCGAAACAGCACCTGCGCCTGCACGTACGATTCCGCGTAGTCGACCTCACTGGTAATGAATACGTCGGCTTCGCCGGGCGGAGCATCGGTCGGCTGGCGCACGGTCATGCGCAGCGGCTGGCTACTCTCCGAGCCGACGGTGACCGACGGTATCACCAGCTCCCCTGTCCGCTTCGCCATGAGCTGGTATGTCCAGGTGCGGCTACGCGAGATTTCACCGTTAATGATCATCGTATTACTGAGCTGGCTGCTTTGCCCGACGTAGAAATCCTCGTGCAAGGCCGAGATGTCGGGCTGCAGGTCGATTTCGTTGTCGACCACGACCTCCAGCATGAACGACTCGTTGAGGTCGATGGCGTTGCGATCCAGGCGTGCCGTCACGGCAGCCTGCGCAGTGCTGAACGACATCATCATGACAACAAATGCGAGGCACACCCGCTGCACACAAATGCTGCGCCACGTCACCACGGTTGCACCTCGTCGTCCGGCCAGAGGTTGTTGCCGTCCTGGTCGCGCCCCATTCTCTGGTACTGGTAGCGGAACTTGCGGCGCAGGAGCCCGCCCGGATCGTTCGGGATTCTTCGTAACCATTGTTCCATTGCCTGCTGCTGTTCCTGCTCGCGACGCAGCGCCTCGAGCTGTTCTTCGCTGAGTTGCGGCGATTGTTGCCGGGCTTCTTTCTCCGCTTCTTCGGCCGCGCGCTGCAATTCTTCCTGCAGCGCCTGCATGTCTTCCTCGCTCATCTCGTCGTCACGTTGCGATGCATTCTGCTCACCGGACTCGCTTTGCGAGTCGGAGGAACCCTCCGAGCTCTCGTTCTGCGATGAAGCGTCACTCTCGGACTCCTGGCTGTCACCGCCCGACTGGTCCGACGACTGCTGGTCATCTCCCTGGTTCTGTTGCTGCGATTCCTGGTTCTCCATCATCTGCTTCAGAATATCCCGGTTGTACGCTGCGTCTTCATTGTCGGGGTCAGCTTCGAGCACTTGTTCGTAGGCGTCGATAGCGGATTCGAATTCGCCCTGACGCGCAAGCGCATTCCCCAGGTTGTAGAGATTGCGCGTATCGTCCTGTTCTGCGAATCGCGCCGCGCTCTGTGCATAAGCGCCCGCCTCGTATTCGGCTACCGCACGCCACTCCGGGTTCTCAAACAGGCCTGCCGCATCCGCCGCATTGCCCGCCTCGAGTTCGCGCTGCGCCTGCTGGTCCTTGTTGAGCCAGAGGTCATCCCAAAGTGAAGCCTCCGCGGGCTGGCTAAACGGCAGCACCGCGATCGCAAGCACGACGACCCAGCCACGCCGGAATGCCAGCGCGCCGAGCGGCAGCAACAACAACGCGAGCCACGGCCCCTCTTCCCGCCACTGATCCGTTGCCAGCGAATCGTCGCTCGCTTTTCGCGTACCGACCTCGCCCGCCATCAGGTAGTCGAGGTCGCGGCCGTCCGACAACAGGGTCGCGTAACGCCCCCCGCCGCTCAGCGCGAGTTCGCGCAGCCCCCGTTCCTCCAGGCGCGCAACCGCGATCCGGCCGGCCTGGTCGGTAACGAAACCGCCGGACAGCTTCGGTATCGGCGCGCCTTCCTTGGTGCCTACGCCGAGCACGGACAACGTGTATCCCGCATCGCGAAGATCGCGTGCCGCCCGTTCGGTCGCGGGCGACGATCCGCCGTCGGTTATTAGCAGCACCTCACCGAAAGCAGCCCCGGCCTGCTCGAGGAGCCGCCGTCCCTTGTAAATAGCGGCCGCAGGGTAGCTGCCGCGACTCGGCATGATATCCGTGCTCAGGCTGTTGACGAGAGCCGCAATCGTGTCGGTGTCGCTCGTAAGCGGCGTGACGGTGAATGCGTTGGACGAGTAAACGACAAGCGCCGTCTGCCCGCCGGCCCGGCGATCCAGGATGTCGAGGATCTTGAGACGTGCGCGAAGCATCCGGCTCGGCGTGACGTCCTGCGCATCCATCGATCTCGACAGGTCGAGCGCAACGACAAGCGCCTGGTCGGAACGGAATACCGGCTGTTCGATCCGCTGCCAGGCCGGCCCCGCGAGCGACAGGACGCCGATGACCCCGGTAATGCCGAGCAGCCACCAGCGTAGATCCGACTTGCGGTGCGCGGATCCCGACAACACGTGCGGCGCCAGCGCCGGGTCGACGACTCGTTGCCAGCTGCCCGGACCGAGTTGACGACGGGCCAGCAGCACGGCGGTCGCGATCACGGCCGGGATAGCCCATAACCATTCTGGGCGAAGAAAATGAAATTCAGCCGGCATGCGTCTGCGCCCCGCTGATTCGCCGCAAGCGCAACGCCTCCAGCAAACTCACGATACAGAGGAGAGCGGTCAGCGCAAATGCCCCGGACAGCGGCCAGAAATAGAGCGATTGGACCGGCCGGAAGCCGGCTTCCGGTTCCTCGACCGGTTCCAGCTCGTCAACCAGCCTGTAGATGTCCTGCAGTGTTGCGGTATCGGTCGCGCGAAAATAACGCCCGCCCGTCAGGTCTGCGATGCCTGTGAGCGTTTCCTCGTCGAGGTCGGCCGACGGATTGACGCGGCGGCGGCCGCCGATGATTGAGGCGACTTCCAGTTGCTCCGCCCCGATGCCGATCGTGTAAATACGCAAACCGACCTGCGCGGCAAGCTCCGCAGCCTTCATCGGGTCGATCTCGCCCGCCGTGTTGGCCCCGTCCGTCAGCAACACCAGCACCTGCTCGCCCGCATCCTCTTCCTGGTCGTGGATGCGTTTTACGGCGAGCGTGATTGCATCGCCGATCGCAGTCTTCTCGCCCGCGAGACCAATAAAGGCTTCCATGAGAAGTATCTTCACAGTCTCCCGGTCCAGCGTCAGCGGCACCTGCAAGTAGGCTCGCTCTCCGAACAGGATCAGGCCTATGCGGTCGCCTTCCCGGCGGCTGATGAAATCGCTCGCGACGGCTTTCGTTGCCGTAAGGCGGTCGACGCGTCGATTGCCCAGTTCGAAATCCTTCTGATCCATGCTGCCGGAGAGATCGACCGCGAGCATCAGGTTGCGGCCGGATACCGGCACGTCGAGCTCGTCGCCGATGCGCTCGGGTCGCGCTGCTGCGATGACCAGCAGCACCCAGGCAATCATGGCAACCCAGATTCGCCAGTTGAGCAATTGCTCCGAGCGTGAACGGTCGGCGAGCATGTCGAAGCCGACGAAGCTCGGCACGCGGAGTCCCGCCTCCTGCAGCTGATTCGCCCCCGGCAACAGCGCGCGCACGATGAACGGCAACGGCAGCGCCAGGAGCATCCAGGGCCACGCAAGCGACAACATCAGGCGCCCCTCCCCACCGGCGTCCTCAGCCTGTCACGGACCGCGGCGAGCATGCCGTCAATGTCTGCGTCTCGGGCGATCGTCCCGGGATTTCGATACGGCAGCTCGACCAGGATGCGGCCGGCACCTTCGCGAAACCGCGGCTCATCGAGGTCGCGATCCAGCCAGGCGAGCCAGGCGTCGCCGGTCAGACCGGCGACCTCGGCCCGCGGGGCGTAGGCAAGCATCGCGCGCCGCAGCAACTCGGACACTTCGGCGCCGAGCGTAACCGGGTTGCCGTGGTAGGCGTACGCCGAGCAGCTTTCTTCGAGCTGCCTGAGCGCCTTGCGACGCGCCGCCGCATGCGCACGCCTGCGCAGAAACGCGCGGAGCAGGAAGCCGGCAGCGGCGACCAGCAACACCAGCAGCAGCCACCAGCCCGGGGCAAGCGGCCACCAGCCGACCGACTCCGGCAGGTGCAGGCCGCGCAACGGGATCTGCTGCGGATCCACTAGTGGGTCCTCCGTCCGAGCGCAGTCTGCAGCGCGGCGACGGGATCATCATCCGTCGATAGCGGCATTAGATGGATGCCGTAACGCTGGCAGAATTGTTTGAGGTCATGAGCGCGCGAGTCGAAAGCGTCCCGGTAGTCGCGGCGCGCCGCCTGCGCGTGAGTATCGATGGCAAGCTCGTCGTCATCCATGACGAGCCGATAACGGCCGGGTGGCGGCAATTCACGCTCCAGCGGGTCGCTAAGGACGACGGCGAGGACCTCATTGTGCCGCGCAACGCTAGACAGGTAGGACTGCGAAGCGCGGCTGATGCCGAGGAAATCACTGAGAATGACGACCAGGCTGCCAGGTCTCGCGACACGCCTGAGCGATGCCATCGCCAGCGTGAGCGGCGCTTCGCGATCTGTAACGTGCGCGTGTTCACGTTGCTGCCAGTCGGGATGCTCGGCGAGTTCGTGGAGAAATCGCAATGCCGCCTGCCGGCCGAGCCGGGGCTTAAGTTCCCTGTGCACCGTGTCACCGAAGATGAGGCCACCGAGACGGTCGCCACGATGATGTGCCGCCCATGACAACAGCGCCGCGGCGCGGCTCGCGTTGACCGACTTGAAGCAGCCGCGGGTGGCAAAGTGCATGTTGGATCGCAGGTCGACCATGACCAGTACCGGCCGCTCGCGCTCCTCGCGAAACAACTTGGTATAGGCGGTCGTGCTGCGAGCAGTCACGCGCCAGTCGATCGAACGCGGATCGTCACCGGGCTGGTAGGGCCTCGACTCATCGAATTCCATGCCGCGACCGCGGAAGTGAGAGACGTATGCTCCCGTCTGCAGGGAGCGGATCCTTAGCACGTCGAGAGCTATGGCGCGCGCCGGGCCGCTCAGGCGAATCAGGCCCGATTGCGACACGCTGACGGGCGACGCGTTCTCAGAAATGTGGTCGAGCTGCCGCATTACGGCACACCGACACCATCCAGTATCCGCTCGATAACGGAATTCGCGTCGACACCGTCAGCCTCGGCTTCGAAACTGAGCACCAGGCGATGACGCAGGACGTCGGCGGTTACGTCCTGGATATCTTCAGGGCCTACATAGTCCCGGCCGGCAAGCCAGGCACGTGCCCTCGCGGCTCGGTCGATGCCGATGCTGGCGCGCGGGCTGGCACCATAGAGGATCTGGCCTTCCAGGGAATCGTCCACGGCACCAGCGTTGCGCGTGGCAAGCACGATGTTGACGATGTATTCCTCGAGCTCATCCGACAGGTGCAGGCGCAGGATCTCCTGGCGCGCCTGCATCACGGAGGCTACTGACAGCAGCTCCGGCGGCTGAAACGCATCACGCTTGTTCGCTTTGGCTTCGTTCCGGTTCAGCACGAGGATACTGCGCTCCTGCTCCGCGTTCGGGTATCCGACCTGCGCGTGCAGCAGGAACCGGTCGAGCTGGGCTTCCGGCAGCGGATAGGTGCCTTCTTGCTCGATCGGATTCTGCGTCGCCATCACGAGGAACAAATCATCGAGCGGATAGCTCTTGTCGCCGACGGAGATCTGTCGTTCCTCCATCGCCTCGAGCAGCGCCGACTGGACCTTGGCGGGGGCACGATTGATCTCGTCCGCGAGGATCAGGTTGTGGAACAGCGGGCCCTTGCGAAACTCGAATGTGCCCTCCTGCGGCCGGTAGATGTCGGTACCTGTCAGATCCGCGGGCAGCAGGTCCGGCGTGAACTGCAGGCGGTGGAAATCGCCTTCGATACTCTCCGCGAGTACCTTGATGGCGCGTGTCTTGGCGAGGCCCGGCGCGCCCTCAACCAGCAGGTGCCCATCGCACAGAAGCGCGATCAGCATGCGATTGATCAGGTGCGACTGACCTATGATCAAGCGGCTGGCATGCGCCTCGAGTTGCTGGAATTGATCTGCGACACTCATCAATGGCTCCCGGGCCGGTATGGGGCGAGACATTGTAGAGAGGATGCCTGTCGAGGCCAACTCGTCACCTGTAATTTTGTCCATCGATCGATCACTTCGGTAATAATGTTCCGTTCTCAGACAGCGGCGGGCAACAAACATTGCAGGGAATTCGCGGAAATGTACCTTTGGCGCCGGTGATCGCCGCCGCTGCATGTGGCTGGCTGGCCGCCTGTAGCGACGCGCCCGAGCCGGCAGCGCTTCCATCGTTGTTGCCACCGCCGCCGAAGGCCAGCGGCTGCGGGCAGCGAGGCTACCTGCGCACGACCTTCTACGGTGAGTTTTCGGGGCCGATCGACTGGTCCGCCGGCAAGCTCTACTGCGAGGGGATGCCGCGCCCGGAAGGTGCGGGCGCACGGCTGCGGTTCGCCGGCGAGTCAGGAGATCTGGCGATTGCGATAATCGTCGCGATGCCCGGCCTCGAGCGCGGCGCCACTGCGCGGGAGCTGGGCAGCAACGTCACGGTGATCGAGGAAGGCAGCGGACGCTTTTTCAGCACGTCGGGTCTCGAAAACTGTTGGACCGATGTCGTCGAACAGCAGGCGATTGACGATAACACCGGCCGGTACTTCATTGCGGGGACGCTCTACTGCATTGCCCCGCTGGCGGAGATCAACGGCGACTCGAGCGTGACGGTACGAGAACTACAGTTCGGCGGCCTCCTTGATTGGGGCAAGAAATGATATCCGTCCGTGCACTCCTGTTATCGCTCTGCCTCTTCCCGCTGGCAGTCAATGCCCAGGGCTCTCTCGAGCAGTCCTTCGAGAACGATGTTCTCGTCATCGTTGCTCGCGATGCCTGTTACCGCTTCGACATCTATCTCGCCCTCGACGGGCAACAGCAGCGGCGCGGGCTAATGTTCGTCCGCGAGATGCCGGCCCGGACCGGCATGCTGTTCGTCTACCCGGACGAGAACTACCGCTCGATGTGGATGAAGAATACGTATATACCGCTGGACATGGTGTTCGCCCATCGTGACGGCACTGTCGCGAATATCGCAAGCGATACCGTGCCGCTGTCGGAGAGATCCGTCACCTCGAGTGAACCTGTGACCTTCGTACTTGAACTCAATGCGGGCACGGCCCGGCGCCTTGCGATCGACGAAGACAGCCGGCTGATATGGGAGCCGGCGATGCAGTAGCGTTCAAAGAACGGCGGCGACCGACTTTGCGATATGTCCGACGTTGTCGGCCGTTATGCCTGCGATATTTATGCGGCTCGAATCGACCATGTACACCGAGTGTTCTTTTTTCAGGCGGCTGACCTGCTCGGGCGATACACCGAGAAAGCAGAACATGCCTTTCGCACGCAAGAGGTGCGAAAAGTCGTGATCGGGCGCCTCCTTGCGCAGGGCATCGTGCAGCAGCTGCCGCATCTCGCGCAAACGCTCCCGCATTTCCGTGAGTTCGTCGATCCAGTCGGCGCGCAATTCGTCGTCATTCAGGATCATTGCGACCACGGCCGCACCGTGATCCGGCGGCATCGAATACATCGTGCGCACCACGTTGTTCGCCTGGGACTGCACGACATCGCGGCCCTTGCTATCGGCCGTGACCACGAACAGGGCACCGACACGGTCACGATATAGCCCGAAGTTCTTGGAACACGAGTTCGCAACAATCATCTCGGGCACGTGCCTGGCGAGTTCGCGAATCGGGAACGCATCGGCATCGAGGTCCGTCGCAAAACCCTGGTACGCAATGTCGACGAAGGGCAGCAATTCGCGCTCGACAACAACGTCGGCGATGGCTCGCCACTGCGACTCGTCCGGATCGATCCCGGTCGGGTTGTGGCAGCAGGTATGGAGCAGGACGATGTCGCCCTTCGGAATTTTGCGCAGTGAGTCGAGCATCCCGTCGAAGTCCAGCGCCTTTTTTTCCTCGTCGTAGTAAGCGTAGGGTTTAAGATCGAGGCCCGCACCCCCCAACAGGGGAACGTGATTTGCCCAGGTCGGATTACTGACCCAGATCGTCGCATCCGGCCTCGCACGCAGGATGACACCCGCAGCCACCCGCAGCGATCCTGAACCACCCGGCGTCTGCAGCATCGCCACGCGATCGTTGGCAACCGTGCCGGCGAACGTAAGATCCCGCATCGCCTCGTTGAAGTCAGCCGGACCTGCCGAACCGATGTAGGTTTTCGACGTCTGCGTATCGACCAGGCGTTGCTCGGCCCGCTTGACGACGTCGAGCACGGGCGTTTCTCCCGACGCATTACGGTACACCCCGATCCCGAGATCCACTTTCGGTTCGCGTGGATCGTTCCGATACTCGGCGATGAGACCGATGATGGCATCGGGTGGCAGAAGCTCTAACGATTCAAACAATGGACGTCTCCGGCTTACGGGCTATGCACGAAAATTCTACACGCGCAGAGCCTAATCGCGTCACAACCGAAACTGCAACAAAAAACGCCGGCTGAAAGCCGGCGTCTCGATACTAAGGCAATATGCGCTCAGGATTTTGGTGCCCAGACGCTGCACCAGCCGTTCGCGTTAACAAGCTTGCCCGGGAAGATCTGACACTGCAGCCATCCACCCTGATCTTCGCCCTGCGCGAGTGCGCAGTTGGCACAATTCTGGACCTCTGCGCTGTTTGCGCGGCTCGCCGGATCGACGGTGCTCGCATCGTGCGTGTATTTCATGCCCTGCGCCATTGGATCATCTTCTGACAGCTTCGGCATATCCTCTGCATGAGCTGAGCGGCCCGGCTGTACGAGAGCGCCGGCGGCGGCGACGGCAGACAATTGGATAAACTTACGGCGTGCAATTTTGCTCAACGGAGTCTCCTCGATACTTTTTTGATTGTGCGCCGGAACGAGACCAGCGCCGGTCATTCTAAACCAGTTACAAAGCCAGTGCCGCATTCTACGTGCCGAACCTGAACGGCAGCATAACGGCATTTACCCAATAATTGGTTAACGATGATAGTGAATTGCGAATGATTATCATTTACATCGTTGACCTTCCGTTCTTAATGCCTGGCGCCTGTCGGGGCTAGGTTCGTGTATCGGCGTCCTGGAACAGCCAGCGCTCGATGGGTCGTTTCAGATAACGGGGAAACAGGACGAAGGCAACGGCGAGCCCGATGGCGCCTGCCGGCGGCCACAGCATCACGACATACATCGGCCACAGCAAGGCACGGACGAAATTCACCATTGTGTCCACGAGAAACTGAATTCCGAACCCGATGAGTTCCGAACTCAGGATACTGTTCATCGCGACGAACTGGGGTATGTCTTCGACGACGGCTTCGCGAATCTCGAAGAACAGGAACGCCACTGCGAATCCGACGGCGTAGAGACCGCCGCCGCGGAGCTCCCATACCTTGCGAAACCAGGAGCGAAACCAGCCGTGCGCCTTATCCGGCAGACCACCGGGGTGCTTCACTGCTTCGCGGCCTACCTCGCCGGCCGTACGAAGATTTTCGCCGACGCGCCGCCCGAGCGATTTGCGCGGCCCGGGCGGCGTCTTTTTCGAATCAACTCTTGTCAAGCTTGTGAATCTTCGTGCCTTCCAGCGTGAGGTTATACATCAGGCCTTTCGATCCGAAGATGAATCCGACAACCGGATCCTTGATGTTCTTCGAGTCGATGGTCTTGCCGGCACCGAGGTCGATCAGCGCGACCGAACCGTCGATACCGACTTTCCAGCCTTCGCTGTTGCGGAATTTGTTCAGCGACTCATCGGTCATGAACACGATGACAATCGACCGCGCCTGAGCGCCGAGCTGGAAGCCGACGGAACCGCTTGACGTACGATAGTAGTCGACGACCTTATTGCCGATAAGCAACGCGCCTTCGCCCGTTTCACCGCCGATGCCAACGCCGACCTTGTAAACCTTCGGGAACACGAGGTAACCGGAAGCTTGCTGCAGGAATACCTCTGCGCCGTTGACGTTCTTTTTGAACTCCTCGATGGCCTCCTTGACGCGCACGTCTATCTCCGCCGCAGATGCGGCTACCGCCGCGGGTGACACGGCGACCATGCCGAGAAGACCGAAAGCGGTCACGAGCTTGAATAGTCTGGTCATGTTGTTTTCCTGTCTGGTCCTTTGTCTGGCCCGCCGTCACTGATTTCGGCGGTGCGTTTCTGTATCCGTGAGCTGCGTATTCTAGCCACATGCAGATGAATTCTCACTGAACGTCGGCCACACGTGTGAAGACGCTCAGGAGTGCCCGAAGCGTGTCGCGCAAACGATCCGCGAGAACAGGGTCGATATCCAGCGTTTTCTCGTCCATGTAGGCGCGTTGCGCGAGCTCGAGTTGCACTGCCTGTATGCCGTTGGCCGGATCGCCGTAATGCCGTGTAATGTATCCACCTTTGAAGCGACCGTTCAATACGGCACTGTACGGGCTCGCGGAAGCAATCCGGTGAAGTCTCCGGGCGATTTCCTGATCACAGCTTTGGCCGTCGAAATTACCGAGGTTGAGTACCGGAAGTTCCCCGTCGAACAGCCTGGGCACCCGGCTCGGGATTGAATGGGCATCCCACAGCAATGCATATCCGTGGCCTGCTCTCAGCTCATCGAGCGTGACCGCCAACCGTTCGTGATAGGGGCGCCAGTAGCGCTCAACACGATGGGCTGTCTCTGCAGCCGCCACCGGCGCATCGTCTTGATACAGGGAATCACCCGCGAACGTGTATTGTGGACAAAGCCCCGTAGCGACCTGACCCTCGTACAAGGAGCCGTCGTCGGGAGGACGATTCAGGTCCACTACATAGCGGGAATACTGCGCCACGAGGAGCGATGCGCCGAGCTCCCCTGCAAAGTCGTAGAGTTCGGCGACGTGCCAGTCGGTATCGGGGATCTCGAGCCCCTGCTCGGTCATTCGGTCACGCTGTTCGTCCGGGATCCGCCGGCCGTCGTGTGGAACGCTGATCAGGAGCGGTGAATCACCCCGTGACAACGTGTATACGTCGCTCATGCACGGAGGCTCGGCAACACCGACGCGGCATGTTCGCAGAACTCACCGGAATCGATCATCGCCGCGAGCTGCCTGATGTCGCGCGACAACGACCGGTCTTCCTCGTAGCGCGGCGAAACACTGCGCACGGCTGCGATCGTCTTCTCGATCGCGGGAGAACTCTTCTTCGGCCGGTGGAATTCGATGCCCTGCGCCGCCGCCAGCAGTTCGATTGCAACGATGTGAGCACTGTTTTCCAGCATCCCGTGGAGGCGGTTCGCGGCAAAGGTCGCCATGCTGACATGGTCCTCCTGGTTCGCCGACGTCGGAATACTGTCAACGCTCGCGGGGTGCGCAAGCGCCTTGTTTTCCGACGCGAGCGCAGCGGCAGTGACCTGCACCATCATGAAGCCGCTGTTCAGGCCGCCCTTTTCGACAAGAAACGCCGGCAGGCCACTCATGTGCTCGTCGACGAGCAGCGCAATACGGCGCTCCGACAATGCACCGATTTCCGCGATCGCCAGGGCCAGGTAATCGGCGGCGAACGCGACCGGCTCGGCATGGAAGTTTCCGCCCGAGAGTACGGTATGCGACTCGGTAAAGACGAGCGGGTTGTCGGTCACCGCGTTGGCCTCGACCTCGAGCACGTTGCATACGTGGCGCAGGACGTCGAGGCACGCACCGATAACCTGCGGCTGGCAGCGTATCGAGTAGGGATCCTGGATGTGATCACAGCCCAGGTGCGACGCCCGAATTTCGCTTTTTCGCATCAGCTGCCGGAGCACGCCGGCGACGGCCGTCTGCCCGCCATGCCCACGCACGCTGTGTATGCGGCGGTCGAACGGCGTGTCGCTGCCCTTGACCGCATCCGCAGACATGGCGCCTGCGACAAGCGCGGCCGCCATCAGGTTCTCACAGCGAAATACCGCAGCCAGCGCCAGCGCTGTCGACACCTGGGTCCCGTTGAGCAGCGCGAGCCCCTCTTTCGGTGCGAGCCGTATCGCTTCGATGCCCGCGTGCGCGAGCGCCTCTTCCGCCGACACCAGCTCGCCATTTACTCTCGCCTCGCCGACGCCGATGAGCACGCTTGCCATGTGCGCCAGTGGCGCGAGGTCGCCCGACGCACCCACCGATCCCTTGGCGGGAATCCGGGGGTAGACGTCGTTATTGATGAGCGCGCACAGTGCATCGATCAGCTCGAGCCGCACGCCCGAAAACCCTTCGGCCAGCGCAATCACCTTCATGAGCATGATCAGGCG
>JBFEXY010000042.1:0-12950 GCA_041562415.1 Woeseiaceae bacterium | reverse complement strand
CCGGTTGCGGCGGCTGCAACGGTTAGAAAATGACGGCGGTTACGGTCGATCCGATCGGCGTCGTCTTCGGTCATCAGGCACTCCCATACGCCCGGCTGAGAAAGGTAGGTTTACGGTCCCTTACGATCAGCGCGCTTTTTCTTTGTTTCGATACTGGTAGATTTGCAGCAGGCCCGGTTTACCGTCAGGATGACAGATGCACTGGGACTTGGTGCGGAACCAATTGCGCATTATACACGGGCGTTGTTGAAATTGGCTAGGGACGCGATTCCTGAGAGCAAGACCGGGCATACGGAGCGGTGGCTGATATGAAGTCGGCGCTGCTGTTTCTGTTGCAGTCGATCGTCGCGGGCCTGGCAGTGGCATTCGTCGTCGTCCTGGTGCGCCCTGAACTGCTTCCCTCGCTGCGTTCAATCGAGTCGAGTGCCCCTGCAAGCTACGCCGGCGCCGTCGAAGTGAGCGCCCCCTCCGTGGTCACGGTGGTCACGCGCCGCCTGGTACACGGAGATGCGGATTCGTCGGGCCGCAGCCGGTTTCGGGTGAATACGAGCTTTGCGTCGGCCGTGATAATCGACCCTGACGGTTACCTGGTCACGAACTGGCACGTCGTCGTGGAAGCCGCCGAGATCCAGGTGCAGCTCAGTGATGGCGGCTTCGTCGCGGCGGAAGTGGTCGGCCTGGACGCGGAAACCGATCTCGCGCTCCTCAAGATCGACGCCCGGTCCGCACCGCCGATTCGTCTCGGAAGCTCCAGCCAGCTCAGGATCGGCGATGTCGTGCTGGCGATCGGCAATCCATATGGCCTGACGAAGTCCGTAACCCAGGGTATCGTCAGCGCCACGGGGCGCGCGGCGCTGGAGCTTGCGACATTCGAGGACTTCATTCAGACGGATGCGGCCATAAACGCCGGGAACTCTGGCGGTGCATTGGTCAATACGAACGGTGAACTGGTCGGGATCAACACGGCGATACTGACGCAGGACGTGGCTACCGAAGGCATCGGTTTTGCGATTCCTGTCGACCTGGTGCGCGGTGTGGTCGAGGAACTCAAGAAGAATGGCCGCGTAATCCGCGGCTACCTGGGGCTCCTGCCGGATGACCTGACCGACGGTCAGCGCGCGCAGATCGGCCTGGACAACAACAGGGGGATCCTGATCACCGAAGTATTCGAGGGCGGGCCTGCCGAGCGCGCCGGTCTTCGGGTCAACGACGTCATCCTGTCGATCAATGGCGAGCAGATTCTGCAGGAGCGGCAGGCTCTCCTGATAGCGGCCAGCACCAAACCGGGCGACGAGATCGACGTTGTAGCATGGCGCGACGGCGAGCAATTCCACACCACGGTCATTGCCACGGAACGCCCGCGGCAGCAGCCGTAACAATCAGTTCGCTACGCGCCGAATCGTAGCACCCAGCTGCCGGAATTTTTCTTCGATACGCTCGTAGCCGCGATCGACATGATAGATCCTGTCGACGAGGGTCTCACCCTCCGCGGCAAGGCCGGCCAGCACGAGGCTGGCCGAGGCGCGGAGATCGGTTGCCATGACCGGCGCTGCCGTCAGGCGCCCGACTCCGGTACAAATCGCGGTGTTTCCTTCCAGCTGTATGTCGGCGCCCATGCGTTGCAGCTCGAGTACGTGCTGGAAACGATTCTCGAATATCGTCTCGGTGATGGTGCCGACACCCTCCGCGACGGCGTTCAGCGTGCAGAACTGTGCCTGCATGTCAGTGGGAAACGCCGGGTAGGGAGCGGTGCGGAGATCGACCGAGCGCGGCCGCCGGCCATGCATATCGATCTCGATCCAGTCTTCGCCTGTCGATATCTCGGCGCCGGTCTCGGCCAGCTTGATGAGGACAGCGTCCAACGTTTCCGGTGCGGTATCCAGCACCCTGACGCGGCCACTCGTGACGGCCGCAGCGACCAGGTAGGTACCCGTCTCGATGCGGTCGGGAAGAACGCTGTAATCGCCACCGCCAAGCTCATCGACGCCTTTGACATGAATCGTGCCGCTGCCGGCACCCTCGATGCAGGCGCCGAGACCAGTGAGAAAATTCGCCAGGTCTATGACCTCGGGCTCCCTTGCCGCGTTTTCGAGTACGGTCTCGCCGTCCGCGAGGACGGCCGCCATAAGAAGATTCTCGGTGCCGGTCACCGTAACGGTGTCGAAGATGATGTGCCCGCCTTTGAGACGGTCCGCCCTCGCCTTGATGAAGCCGTTCTCCACGACGACGTGGGCTCCCAGTGCCTGCAGGCCGGTGACGTGAAGATTGACGGGACGGGCGCCGATCGCACAACCGCCGGGCAGCGAAACGTCCGCCTCCCCGAATCTCGCCACCAGCGGCCCCAGTACCAGGATCGATGCACGCATCGTCTTTACGAGTTCGTACGGCGCCGTCCGGTGCGTGAGTTCGCTGGCGTCGACCTCCACATTCAGCTGATCGTCGACGGTGACCTGCGCTCCCATCGTCTGCAACAGGGAAATCGTCGTGGTGACGTCTTTCAGGTGTGGGACGTTGCGGATCGTCACGGGCTCCTTGGTGAGCAAGGTGCCCGCAAGAATCGGTAACGCGGCATTCTTGGCGCCTGATATCCGCACCTGGCCCGAAAGCCTGGTGCCACCCTGGATGAGGAGCTTGTCCAAGACTCCCTAGGCCCCGCCCGCCTGCTGCCATTCATCAGGCGTCAGCGCCCGAATGGAGAGCGCATGGATCTCGTTACCGACGAGCGAGCCCAGGCAACGATAGACGAGTTGGTGCCGGGCCAGGGCTCGTTTGCCCTCGAATTCCTCGGCGACGACGAGGGCCTCGAAGTGGTGATTGTCGTCGCTCGCGACGCGGACCGTGGGATTTTCGAAGCCCTCGGCGATCAGTTTCTCTATCTCGGCAGGTTCCATTGGACTCTTTACGGGTTACGTTTTCCGGGGGCGCGCAGTTTACCCGCAAACTTGCGAGTATCCCAATGCGCTCGTCCGATTGTGTATGATAGCCGACCTGAGTCGGCCTGGAGCGCGGGAGACTTTGGTCAGCTAAATCGAACAACAAGGCCACTGACTAGAACAAAGACCCTATGCTTCTCAACATCGTCGAGGTTATTGGCGGCCTGGTTCTCCTCATCTGGGGTGCCGACCGTTTCGTTCATGGTGCCGCGGCAACAGCGCGGAACCTTGGCGTGGCGCCGATTCTGATCGGCCTGACCATCGTCGCGTTTGCGACCTCGGCTCCTGAAATACTGGTCTCGGTGGTCGCGGCGACGCGCGGCGAACCCGACCTCGCCTTCGGCAATGCGATCGGCTCGAACATTGCAAACATCGGCCTCGTCCTGGGCTCGATAGCGATTATCCGTCCGATCGAACTCCGGTCGGCGACGCTGCGCCGCGAGATGCCGGCGTTGCTGGCCGTCTCGCTGCTTACGGTCTCCCTGTTCCTCGATACCTTCCTGTCGCGCATCGACGGATTCGTGATGCTCACGGGCCTCGTTATCGTGATGATATGGCTCGCACGCCTGGGCATGCGTTCAGCGGCCACCGACCCGATGGCCGCGGACTACGAGGCAGAGATACCGCGACATGTCAGCACGGCTGCGGCAATCGTGTGGCTATTGGTGGGGCTCGGCACCCTATTGGTCGGTGCCGAACTGCTGGTCGAGGGCGCAATAGAGATCGCGCGCACACTCGGCGTCAGCGAGGTGGTCATTGGAATCACGCTGGTCGCCATCGGTACCAGCCTGCCGGAACTGGCTGTGTCACTGGTCAGCGCGATGAAGAGCGAGTACGGGCTCGCCATCGGCAATATCGTCGGATCCAACATCTTCAACCTGCTGGCTGTCATCGGCATCGCCGCGGCGATCGAACCGTCGGCGATCGCGCCCTCGGTGTTATCTCTGCACATCTTCGTAATGGTTGCGTTCACCCTTGTGCTGTTCGCGATGACCTACGATTACGATGGCAAGAGCGACCTCTCCCGCCTCGAAGGCGTTGCCTTGTTGACGGCGTACATTGCATACCTTGGTTACGTCACGTCGCAGAATCTGTAGCCCGGCCGGGTGCGGCTTTTGGCTGCGATCAGGCGCAAAAGGTTTAGAATAGCCCGAAGGTCGAGCCCATAGACCGAGACTGCGAGAAAGCTGTGCCGGAAAACCTGAACAACGACGAGTTGATTGCGCTTGCGCGCGAAGTGCTGGCTATCGAATCCCGTGCGGTCGACTCGCTACGTGCGCGGCTCGACGACGAATTCGCGGCCGCCTGCAAGCTGATCATTGACACGCCGGGACGTGTGGTTGTGACGGGGATGGGAAAATCGGGCCATATATCTTCGAAGATCGCCGCGACGCTCGCCAGCACCGGCACGCCGGCCTTCTTCATGCACCCCGCCGAGGCCAGTCACGGAGACCTCGGAATGATAACGGCACAGGACCTGGTACTCGCTGTCTCGTACTCGGGAGAGACTGAGGAAATCGTCACGATCCTGCCGCTGGTCCGGCGAATGGGTGCCAAACTCATCTCGATAACCGGCAATCCGAAGTCGACGCTCGCGCGCATCGCCGACGTGCACCTGGACGTAGCTGTGTCGGAAGAAGCATGCCCGCTAAACCTGGCGCCGACGGCGAGTACGACAGCGACGCTGGCAATGGGCGACGCGCTGGCGGTGGCACTGCTCAAAAACCGGGGATTCACGGCCGAAGATTTCGCCCGGTCGCATCCGAGTGGCAGCCTGGGCAAGCGACTGTTGCTGCGGGTGGGCGATGTCATGCGCACCGGCGATGACATCCCGGCCGTCGGACCGGAGGTCAGGCTGCGTGACGGTCTGATGGAGATGACGCAGAAAGGCCTCGGAATGACAGCTATCGTAGACGATGGCGGCAGGATTCTCGGCATTTTTACGGACGGCGACCTGCGCCGCGCGCTCGATGACGGCGCCGATGTGCACACGACGTCGATGGCCGAGATCATGCACAGCAACTGCAAGACGACTACCGAGGACGTTCTTGCTGCAGAGGCGGTGCATGTACTCGAGGAGAACAAGATTACCTCATTGCTTGTCGCCGACGACAAGGAACGGCTGATCGGCGCACTGAACATCCATGACCTATTTCGCGCGGGCATCATGTGAACTCGGCAGCAACGCACAATCGACTCGCGGAACTACGCCTCGTCGCCTTCGACATCGACGGTGTCTTCACAGACGGTCGCTTCTATCTTTCCGACGACGGTATCGAGTCCAAGGCATTCAATACGCAGGACGGTTTCGGTGTCCGCCGGCTGATTGATGCCGGCTTCGAGGTTGCCGTAATCAGCGGACGGCGGTCGGCTGCGACGGCAAAGCGCATGGACGAACTCGGTGTCAGAAACGTCATCCTGGGAACCAGCGACAAATGCGCTGCTTTCGACGAATTGCTAGCGGGTCTCGGCCTGGATGCATCCGAATGCGCCTACGTAGGCGACGACATTCCTGATCTGTCGCTGCTGGAAAAAGTCGGCTACTCGATCGCCGTGGCCAATGCCGTCGAAGAAATCCGCGATTTCTGCGATTACACGACCAAGGCGGCGGGCGGCTACGGTGCTGTCCGCGAGGTCTGCGATCTCGTCCTGGCCGCACGGCCGGAGACGACGCGTTGAGTGCGCGTAACCTTCTGCTGTTCGGGATCTTGATCGCGGCGGCAATTGGTAGCTGGTACCTGTCGCGCGTCCGGGGAGACGAGGACTCCAGCCAGCTCGGCGTGGATCCCGTGCATCGCGGCTTCTACCTGAAGTCGGCGCGGATCCTGGGAACGGGTCCTGATGGCGATCTGCTGTACGAGCTGCGCGCCAGCCATGCCGAGGAGCAACTGGATGGCAGCATCGAGTTCACTGACGTTCGCCTCGACTACTCACCGGATACGGACGTACCGTGGACGGTCAATGCAGACAGTGCGACCATCCTGCCGGTGCAAGAGCGCGTCCAGTTACGCGGGCACGTCAGGGCGACCAGCTCGCAGGGGTTGCCGGACAATGACACCGAAATCCGTACCCAGTACCTTGAACTCGATCCGGCACGCTATATCGCGGAGACCGACGAACGGGTCCAGATCCGTATTGGAACCCGGAGCCTGACGGCGACGGGCATGCTAGCATCACTCAATGACAATCGACTCGAATTGAAGTCGAACGTCAGCGGGAAATTCGTCCCCTAGCTCATGCGCAGACTTGATATCGTAAGACTTGCCGCCGTATTGTTCCTGTTGCCTGCCGCCGCGGCTGCACAGATTACCGACCTGCGTTTGCCGATTTCTCTTGACGCGGATTCCACCGCCTATGACGGCAAAAATTCGATGCTCATGTTCCGCGGACTGCGCCTGTCCCAGGGAACCATCGGCATCGAAGCGGACGAAGGAAGGGCGAGTAATCTAGACTTCGAAGACAGCATCTGGCAGTTCTCGGGCAATGTCGTCATCGACGTGGAAAACGGGCACATCGAATGTGAAACTGCCGACCTGCAGTTCACCGAACATCAACTGACACTCGCCACGATCATCGGCTCCCCTGCCACTTTCGAACTCACTCGGCCGGGTAGCGATGAGATTACCTACGCGGAAGCCGGGAAACTGCGTTATGACCTCCTGGCGGGCACGATCGAGTTTTCGGAAGACGCGGTGATTACGGAAGGGGGCAATCAGATCGCGTCCAATTACCTGATTTACAACATTCTCGAGCAGCGCATAAACGCGCAGGGCTCGCCCGATGGCGACGGCAAGGTCAGGATCACTTACACACCGAAAGACGAAGCCGGCGATTCGAGCGATCCGGAAGACGCTGACCCGCCCGGTGACGCAGATGAAACGGAGCCCGGGGATGACGGGTCATGAGCATCCTCAGCGTTCGTGATATCTCGAAAACCTTCAAGCTCCGCAAAGTCGTCAAATCGATCTCGATTGAAATCAAGAGCGGCGAGGTCGTCGGCCTGCTGGGCCCGAACGGTGCGGGCAAGACTACTGCTTTTTACATGATCGTCGGCCTGATTCCGGCCGATAAGGGCACTATTCTCCTCGACGGCCACGACCTGACCGCACTGCCCATGCACCGGCGTGCCCGGATGGGTCTGGGCTACCTGCCCCAGGAAGCCTCCATATTCCGCAAGCTCACGGTGGAACAGAACATCCTTGCGATTCTCGAAAATCGCAACGATCTGGATCGCGCCGGCCGCGAAGAGGAACTCGAGAAACTGCTGGATGAGCTCCACGTAGGACACGTGCGTACGAGCCTCGGCATCAGCCTCTCGGGCGGCGAGCGCCGGCGAGTCGAAATCGCCCGCGCGCTGGCAGCCAACCCGCTGTTCGTACTGCTCGACGAGCCTTTCGCCGGCGTCGATCCGATTTCGGTATTGGATATTCAGCGTATAATCAAACACTTATGTGCCCGCGATATTGGGGTGCTGATCACAGACCATAATGTGAGAGAAACCCTCGGAATTTGTGGGAGAGCCTATATACTCAGTGATGGCAGTCTGATCGCTTCGGGTACGCCCGCGGAGATCCTCGATAATCAGCATGTCCGGGAGGTATATCTCGGACAGGAGTTCAAGCTCTGAGGCAATGCTAAAACCTTCGCTGCAGCTAAAGCTCGGACAGACCCTCACCATGACGCCGCAATTGCAGCAGGCCATTCGCCTGTTGCAGCTGCCGGTTCTCGACCTGAACGCACAGATCCAGGATGCGCTCGAAGAGAACATCATGCTGGAGATGGAGGACCTGCCGGACGTTCCGAAGACGAGCGACGAGTCCACGGCCGAAATCGAGACGATCCGGGCCGAAGACCAGTGGCAGACCCGTGCCGACCGGCGCATCCAGGACGGCGGCTGGAATGGTGAAGGCCGGCCGATCAGCGAATTTGCGGACGAATCCGGCCAGACGCTGCGCGAACACCTGCTGTGGCAGCTGGAGATGGGGCAATTCTCGCCGCGGGAAGCGGTGATCGGCGAGGCTATCATCGATGCGATAAACGACGACGGCTACCTCACCATCGGGCTCAACGAAATCGAGGAAATCCTGGAACCCGAGGCCGGCGTACGTCGCGAAGAGATCGAGGCCGCGCTTGCAGAGGTGCAACGGTTCGATCCCGCCGGCATCGGCGCCCGCTCCCTGTCGGAATGCATCACGCTGCAGTTGAGACAGCTCGACGCGGCGACGGCCGGGCTGGAACTCGCAATGGACCTTGCCAACCAGCATCTCGACCTCGTTGCGACACGCGAATACGGAGAGCTGCGGCGGAGTCTGAGGACTTCGGAAGAAACCCTGCACGACGCGCTGGCCCTGATTCGCGGCTGTAATCCGCGTCCGGGCCAGGCCGTAAGCCCTGCTGCCGCGGAGTACGTCATTCCCGACGTGTTCGTTCGTAAGGTGGACAATCGCTGGCAGGTCGAAATAAGCCCTACGGGCGTGCCCAAACTGTCCGTTAACCAGCAGTATGCGAAATTGTTGCGCGGCAGTGGAGACCATGCGGTACTGCGCACACAGCTACAGGAAGCGCGCTGGCTTATTCGCAGTCTCGAAATCCGCAACGAGACATTGCTCAAGGTCGCGACCTCCATCGTGAAGCGTCAAACCGACTTCCTGGAACAGGGGGACGAAGCGATGAAGCCCATGGTGCTGAGGGATATCGCCGACGAGATTGGCATGCATGAATCGACGATCTCACGTGTCACGACAAACAAGTACATGCACACGCCGCGCGGTGTCTTCGAGTTCAAGTATTTCTTCTCGAGCCACCTCTCGACCGCCGACGGAGAAGAACAGTCATCGACCTCTGTCCGCGCGAAGATCCGCAAGCTCATCGGTGCAGAAAACCCGGCGAAACCACTTAGTGACAGCAAGATCGCCAGCCTGCTCGAGGACGAGGGGATAAAGGTTGCCAGGCGCACGGTCGCGAAGTACCGTGAGTCCATGAACATTGCATCATCGAGTGAGCGTCGCCAGCGACCGGCGCGATAAGCACACAAGGAAGTGAGTTCGTAATAACAAGCAGGAGAAAACTATGCAATTGAATGTCTCGGGCCACCACGTCGAAGTCACTGAAGCAATGAGAGGTTACGTAGAATCTAAAATCGAACGTCTCGAACGTCATTTCGACATAGTGTCCAACGTGCACTGTATTCTCACGGTGGAAAAGCTGCGGCATAAGGCGGAAGCGAAGGTTAACGTGAATGGCGGAACAATCTATGCCGATAACACGGAAGAAGACATGTATGCAGCTATCGATGGCCTCGTAGACAAACTGGATCGGCGTGTGAGGAAGCACAAGGAGAAGCTGGTCGACCATCACGCCAGGGACGCCCATAAAAGGCGATTTTGAAAATCTGCTGCGCCGTCGCGGCGCAGCATTATCTCTATAACAACAACAAGCCATGTTGCTCGAAGAAATTATCAATCCGGACGCGGTGCTCTGCAATGCACACGCGCGCAGCAAGAAACATTGTCTGGAGATCCTGGGCGAACTGCTGGTCCGATCGCAGCCCGATATCGCCGCAGAGGACATTTTCGAACGTCTCATCGAGCGGGAACGGCTCGGCTGTACCAGCCTGGAAGCCGGCGTCGCCTTCCCGCATTGTCGTGTCGAAGGTATCGATCACTGTATTGCCGCAATGATCAAGTTGTCAGAACCGATAGACTTTGACGCGACAGACGGAGAGCCTGTCGACCTCGTGTTCGGACTGATGGTCCCCACGGAAGTAACCGAAAGCCATCACGCCGATATCGCCATGATCACGAACCTGCTGGGTAATGCCGACGTTCGAAGCAAGCTTCGGGAAGCGACATCCAGCAGCGCCCTTTACAGGGCGCTGCTTGACGGCAGTAGCGCCTTCGCTCCCGATCAATTGCAGACGGCCCACGGGAATTGAAGGCTCGTCGGCCGGCATGAGCCCGACTATGTCAGACAGCATGCGCCTGATCATCGTCAGCGGCCTGTCCGGCTCAGGAAAGACCGTCGCGCTTCATGTACTCGAGGACCTGGGCTATTACTGCATTGACAACCTGCCGGCGGGACTGCTCGAGGCGGTCGTCGAGGAAGTGTCGTCCGGCCCGGGGCGGATAGGCCGCGGACTCGCGGTAGGTATCGATGCCCGTAACCGGCGCACGGATCTCGAGTCGCTGCCGCGCCTGATCGATGAGTTCCGGCAACAACAGATACAGACGGACGTCCTGTTCGTGCTTGCCGAAGATGCGGTTCTGCTGAAGCGATACAGTGAAACGCGTCGGCGCCACCCGCTCGCGGAACACGGCGCCGAGCTCCGGGCCGCAATCGACGCAGAGCGGGAAATCCTTTCCGAGGTCATCAATTCGGCCGACCTCATCATCGACACCTCCCGAACCAGCGTGTACGACCTTGCCGACATCATCCGCGAACGGGTAGACGGGCGTGCGCCGGCAACACTGTCGGTGCTGATAGAGTCCTTCGGCTACAAACACGGCATCCCGGCAGACGCGGATTTCGTTTTCGACCTGAGGTGCCTGCCGAATCCCTACTGGGACCTCAACTTGCGCCATCTGACCGGCCTTGATGAACAGGTAGTGCAGTTCCTCGACGCGCAGGAATCGGTAGCCGCAATGCATACCGATATCCTGACTTTTCTCGAGCACTGGATTCCTGAGTACAGGTCATCCAACCGGACATTTCTCACGGTAGCGATCGGCTGCACGGGCGGGCAACACCGTTCCGTCTACATGGCGGAAAGACTCGCCAAATCGTTGCGCGGCTCCGACGATCACATCAGCACCCGCCATAAAGAGCTGTAATGCCGGCAACAGAGGAAAGCCGGGGCGAGGCTCCCCGGCTGTTTTCGGTTAAACTCCTGCCGTAATCGTTACCCCATCCGGGGCCGTCAGACGAGTCGGGGCAGGATCCATGGAAGCGAGAGAGCATACCCAGGGCAACCTGCAGCTGTTGCGCGAGAAGCTCGACAGCGGCCGAATGCGTTCAGCACGGCTGATGGTACACAGCCTGCATCCAGCCGAAACCGCACGTCTCCTCGAATCTCTCCCACTCCAGGAACGCGCCGTCCTGTGGGAAATGGTCTCTCCCGACGACGAGGGCGACGTTCTTGTCGAACTGAGCGACGAGGTGCGCGACGGCCTGATCGAAGACATGCAGACTGAGGAGCTCATCGCCGCAACCGCAGGCATGGACTTCGACGACCTCGCCGACCTCCTGGCGGACCTTCCTGAGGCGGTTACCCGGCAGGTACTGCAGTCGCTGGACAAGGCCGACCACGATCGCCTGCAACAGGTTCTTGCCTACGACGAAGACTGCGCCGGCGGCCTTATGAACGTCGACATCGTGACGGTCCGTCCCGATGTCACTTTGGAAGTCGTCATGCGCTACCTGCGCGCGGTCGGCGAAATGCCTGACGGAACCGACCTGTTGTTCGTGGTCAATCGCGATAACGAATACGTGGGGTCGCTTTTTCTCTCGCGATTGCTCACGCAAGATCCCGATACCCTGGTATCCAGCATAATGTCGACGCAGGTGATGCCGATACCTGCCCATACGCCCTCCGCGCAAGTTGTTTGGGAATTCGAGAACCGTGACCTGTTGTCGGCTCCGGTTGTCGACGATGATTATCGCGTTGTCGGCCGTATCACCGTGGACGACGTCGTCGACGTCATTCGCGAGGAAGCCGAGCACTCGCTGATGAGCGCTGCCGGTCTCGATGAAGAAGACGACATGTTTGCGCCCGTCTTCAAGAGTGCGAGGCGCCGTGCACTTTGGCTGGGAATCAACCTTGGCACGGCTTTCCTTGCTGCTGCGGTAGTCGACCTGTTCCAGACGACGATTGACAAGATAGTACTTCTTGCGGTCCTCATGCCCGTCGTGCCGAGTATGGGCGGCGTCGCGGGCACGCAGTCACTGGTCATTATCACGCGCGCTATGGCGCTCGGTCAGGTCGACAAGACCAACGCCACGCGAATCCTCAAGAAGGAACTCGCCGTGAGCCTGCTGAACGGCCTGGGATGGTCGATTGTCGTCGCCACATTCACTTACCTGTGGTTCGGCGACTGGCGCATCGGCGGAGTCATAGCCGCGGCCATGATCATCAACCTCTTCATTGCTGCACTTTCGGGTTTCGGTATTCCGATGCTTCTCAAGCGGATGCGCATCGACCCGGCAATTGCAGGTGGAGTCGTCCTCACAACGGTGACGGATGTCGTCGGATACATGACGTTTCTCGGACTAGGCGCCGCACTGCTTTTATGAGGCTTCGAGGCTGTGGACTACGTCCCGCTCAGGCATGCAAGATGTCCAGGTCTTTCTCCACCCAGTGCGGCGCGAACAGGCGCGGCACTTCGTTGCCGCTGATAAAGTCCTGCAGCTGGTTCCGTACGCGCATCGCATCCCTATAGCCGAGTTCAATCAATTCTCGCGTATACGACTGTTCGAACATCAGGTAGCTGAGCAAGCGCCCTTCTCCCCGTCCACGGCCGCTTATACCCCAGAGCAATGTACGAAGCGCGGCCGGCAACGCCTCGCGATGTTTATGTGCCAATAGCCGAAGGTCCTCGCTGGGCACAATCACCATCGTATCGATCGGGCGCATGCGCGACAGCTTGGGACCACGATGTTCAGCGGGAACTGTGTCGATCAACTGGTTGATGCTGTTCAGTCGCTCGAGGTCCGAGTACAGCCCGTCCATGAACAGCGTATCGAGTGTATAGCCCGCGATCTCCGCGAAACTGGGGTACGGGGTCGGCGCTTCGGGATCGCCCGATCCGTCGGCAATCTCGTTCCGCACACCGATGACGAGAATGCGGTCGGCGCCGAGATGCACAGCCGGTGCCAGCGGCGTCGCCTGCCGCATCGCGCCGTCGCCAAAATACTCACTGCCAATGTGAACCGGGGGAAATATCATGGGTACGGCAATGCTTGCCATCAGATGATCGAGATTGAGCCGGCTTCGAACACCGGCGCGGCGTGTGCGAGACCACT